>VEQC01000153.1 GCA_018883455.1 Limnohabitans sp.
CCGCCTCACTCAGGCTGGCTCGGCGCAGCAAGCCTCCCTTGAGACGCAGGTGGTACTCCGTGATGCGCTCCACCCGCCGCACTGGCAAGCCGCAGTTGTGCGCAATGTCGGTGGCTTTGGAGGCCCAAGGCGAGACCGTGCCCAACCGAGGGCTCACGATCAGGGCAGCGGCTTCGCCCTGGGATGGCGCCGGGCGGGCCTCGTCGGCCAGCAATGCGGCCACCTTGGGAAGCCAGGTGTCGATGTCGACGGTTTGCGCATCAAACGCCACGCAGTAAAGGTGCTGGGCTTGCAGACCCACGATGGCGGGGTCAACGCCCGAGAGTGATTCGAGTAACTGCTGTTGGCGGAAATCGCTGAGGGCAGCACCACCCTCCAGAATGTGAATGGACAGGGACACAAAAGGGCCTTGCGGGGTCAAATCCAGTGCCCGCTGACTGGGAGCACTGGCAAAGCCCTATTTTAGCGAGAGGACAAACTGTATACGCCTTATCCCAATTCGAACGAGGCCACGCCAAAGAGTTGCGACAAATCCACCGCCAAGGGGGTGCCGCGGTACATGCGCACGGTCTGAAACACCTGCCGCATGCCCAAGCGCTCGGCCAATTGCACCGCGGCGGAATTGGCGTCGGGCACATCGATTTGAACCGGCGTGCCGGGAGCTTGGGTGGCCATCAAGGCCTGCACCAGGACTTGCGCCCGGCGCCCATCGGGAGCTTGCAACGGACCGATGCGGACCCCATGGCGAGCGGGGCGGATGACCCCAAATCCTTGCCAAGCGCCCTCCTCGTAGAGCCCCAAGCTCACCGAACCCGGTTGCTCGAGCCACCCCCGCAAAAACGTTTGTCGCTGAGCTGGAAACACGCGGCTATCCAAGGCCATTACTTCGGGCAAGTCAGCCGCCCCCATGCGGCGAACGCTGCCCACGATCGGTTCGTCCATCGCGGATAGGCAGCGGCCCTCATAGCGTATGTTTTGCCAGTGCTTGACATAGCCACTTTGGGCGTAATCGCGCTCCCGCGCGAGCACCCCGTCCAAGCCACTGACCGTCTCGGCCAGTCGCGCCATGGCGGCGTGCCAGAGTTTCAAGCCAAAGGACTTTCCCCTGTGGGTGGGCACGACCAAATAAAAGCCGACAAATCCGAAATGGGGGGTATGGCGCACTGCGGAAATAGCCCCAATGGGCTGGCCATCCAGTACACCCAACAAAAAACCCTCTGGATCGACGGCATAGTAGGTACCGGCGTCATGCATGCCAGGGTTCCAGCCCTCGGCTTGCGCCCATTGCACCACTTGATCGAGCTCTTCGCGCCGCATGCGGCGGATTTCCCACTGGCCCATGACCCTCTCCTGTATGGCGACTTGCCCACCTGGGCAAAAGCGTCAAAATCATTCTAGGAAGGCCCCGCGCCGCAAATGCCAAATTCGGGTGGGATAATCGGCAACCATGACCATCATTTGCAAAGATTCGGCAGGAATAGCCGCCATGCGCGTCGCCGGGCGTCTCGCCTCGGAGGTGCTCGACTACCTCACCCCTCACGTCAAAGCCGGCGTGACGACCAACGAGCTCGACCAACTCGCCCATGACTACATCACCCAAGTGCAGCAGGCCATTCCCGCGCCCCTGAACTATGCCCCCAGCGGCTACAAGCCCTACCCCAAATCCATTTGCACGAGCATCAACCACCAGGTCTGCCACGGCATCCCGAATGACAAGCCCTTGAAAAAAGGGGACATCGTCAACATTGACATCACGGTGATCAAGGACGGCTGGCACGGCGACACCAGCCGGATGTTTTTGGTCGGTGAGACTTCCATTGCCGCGAGCCGCTTGTGCAAGCTCACCTACGAGGCCATGTGGCACGGCATTGTGCAAGTCAAGCCCGGCGCCCAATTGGGCGACATCGGTCACGCCATTCAGAAGTTCGCGGAAAACCTGGGCTGCTCCATCGTGCGGGAGTTCTGTGGGCACGGCATTGGCCAAGGCTTTCACGAAGAGCCGCAAATTCTGCACTACGGCCGTCCCGGCACGGGCGAGACCCTGCGCCCCGGCATGATCTTCACCATCGAGCCCATGATCAACGCCGGCAAGCGTGACATCAAGGAATTGGGTGATGGCTGGACCATTGTCACGCGCGACCATTCGCTCTCGGCCCAGTGGGAGCACACAGTGCTTGTGACCGAAACGGGCTATGAGGTGCTCACCCTCTCCGCAGGTAGCCCGGCCCTGCCCGACTTCGTCACCACCACCTGCTGCTGAGGCTAGCATGCGTGCCCAAAGCCTTCCGGTCACGCCCCCAGCCTTTCGCAGCGAGAAATCTGCGCTCCTGGCGCGGGCGCAAGGTCTGGCCCACCCCCGCGAGGTTCGTCCCTTTCTGCGTGAATTAAGCCAACTCACCGATGAGGCCTTGCGCGCACTCTGGCGGGACTTGGCGCTTCCCCCCACGCTGGCCTTGGTGGCCGTGGGCGGCTATGGACGCGGAGAACTCTTCCCGTCCTCCGACGTCGATGTGCTCATCCTCCTGCCCAACGATTGCGATCCGGAGGCAGATCCCGCACTCAAATCCAGCTTGGAGCGCTTCATCAGCCAGTGCTGGGACCAGGGTTTGGAAATTGGCTCCAGTGTGCGCACCTTGAACGAATGCTTGCACGAGTCCAAGCACGACATCACGATCCAAACGGCCCTGCTCGAATCGCGCTGTTTGTGCGGCAGCGCCGAATTGTTTGCCCAGTTCGCCCAAGGCTTTGCCAAGGCCATGGACGCGCAGGCCTTCTTCGTGGCCAAACAGCTGGAGATGCAGCAACGCCACACCAAGCACGCCAACACCCCCTACGCCCTTGAGCCTAATTGCAAAGAGTCGCCCGGGGGCATGCGTGACCTGCAAGTCATCCGCTGGGTCTGTCAGGCAGCTGGGCTGGGGGGCAACTGGAAGGAGATGGCCCGCAAGGGCTTGGCCAATGCCTTTGAAGCACGGCAACTCCAACGCCATGAAGATCAACTCGGGCTGATTCGCATTCAGCTCCACCTCGCGGCCAAGCGGCGTGAGGATCGGCTCGTCTTTGACCTCCAACACGCCGTGGCCAAGAGCTTGGGCCTGGGCACGGGCGAGGATGGCGCGTTTCACGCCCGTCAAGCCAGCGAAGCGCTCATGCGCACTTATTACTGGACCGCCAAAGCGGTCACCCAGCTCAACCAGATCCTGATGCTCAACATCGAGGCCCAGCTGCATGGACAGCGCAGTGCGCCCGTGGCGATCAATGCGCGTTTTCTGGACCGGGATGGCCTGATTGAAGTGGCGCATGACCAGCTGTATTTGGCGCATCCCGAGGCGATTTTGGAAACCTTCTGGCTCTTCCAGAACCATCCCGGCATCAAGGGACTCTCGGCGCGCACCCTGCGCGCGCTCTACAACGCTCGCCCGGTCATGGATGGGCACTTTCGCAGCGATCCGGCCAACCGCGCGATGTTTTTGCGCATTCTGCAATCCCCACGCGGCATCACCCATGCGATGCGCTTGATGAACCAGACCTCGGTGCTGGGCCGCTACCTGTGGGTGTTTCGCCGCATCGTGGGGCAGATGCAGCACGACCTCTTTCATGTCTACACCGTTGACCAGCACATCTTGATGGTGTTGCGCAATGTGCGCCGGTTTTTCATTGCGGAGCACGCGCACGAGTACCCCTTTTGCTCGCAGCTTGCCTCGGGCTGGGACCAGCCTTGGATTCTTTACACGGCGGCCCTCTTTCACGACATTGCCAAGGGTCGAGGCGGAGATCACTCCGATCTCGGCGCGGTCGAGGCACGCAAGTTCTGCCGCCAGCATGGTGTGGGGCGTGCGCAAACCGATTTGATCGCCTTTTTGGTGGCCGAGCATTTGAGCATGAGCCAGGTGGCCCAAAAGCAGGACTTGAGCGATCCCGAGGTGATCCGGGCCTTTGCGCGTCGGGTGGGCGATGAGCGCCGGCTCACGGCGCTCTACCTCCTCACCGTGGCCGACATCCGGGGCACCAGCCCCAAGGTCTGGAACGCCTGGAAGGGCAAGCTGCTCGAAGACCTCTACCGCTTCACCCTGCGCGTACTCGGCGGGCGTGAGCCCGATGCCATGGCCGAGGTGGAAACGCGCAAGCGCGAAGCCCTCACCCAACTGGCCCTGCACGCCCTGCCCTTTGAGGCTGAAAAAGGCCTCTGGTCCACCCTCGATGTGAGCTACTTCATGCGTCACGATGCAGCCGACATCGCTTGGCACACGCGTCAACTCTCCCGCGTGCTGGCCGATGCCCACAAGCAAGGCCAACCGGTCAGCCCCCAGGTGCGCGCCCGCGTCTCGCCGCTGGGCGAAGGCTTGCAGGTGATGGTCTACACCGCCGACCAACCCGATCTCTTTGCGCGCATATGCGGCTATTTCGATCAGGCGGGCTTTAACATTCTGGATGCGCGCATCCACACGGCCAGCAACGGGTATGCGCTTGACACCTTCCAGGTGGTGAGCTGGCATGAGGAGCACCACCGCGAGTGGATTCAAATGGTGGAACAAGGCCTCACGCAAACCATTGCGCAGGCGGGCGCCTTGCCCACCCCAGGGCGGGGACGTGTCTCGCGCCGTGTCAAATCCTTTCCCATGCCAGCCCGCGTCACCTTGCAGCCGGACGAACGGGGCCAACGCTGGCTGCTCACGATCTCGGCGAGCGACCGCATCGGATTGCTCTACCGCATTGCCCGAGTGTTGGCTCAGCATAAAGTGAACCTGCACCTGGCCAAGGTCAGTACCTTGGGCGAGCGCGTGGAGGATACCTTCTTGATCGACGGCGCCGCCCTCCAGGGCACGCGCTCACAGATTGACCTCGAGACCGAACTGCTCGACGCCGTACAAGCCGACTGAACTGGGCCTCAGATGTGGGCGGGAATGTAGGGGGCGTGACGCATGTGCAAAGACAAGCCTAAGGCTGCCATGTGGTTGCTGTTGCGGCCCAGGATGGTCTCGCACAAGGGCAAAAATTCACGCTCTTCATACTGGGCGTGCGCTTGGTAATCGCGCACAAGCCCCTCAAGCAAGTCGGTGTCGAGGTGGGCGTCTTGTCCTTTGGCCACGCGCTGGAGTTGAGGCTCCAAGCGCTCCCAGACGCGTTCAAGCGCGCGATGTTGTTGCGTGAGGGTGTTGACCATGTCCTCCACCCGAAGGTGCTCCACCCCGGGCTCGGCGCTGCGCAACACTGCGGGGAAAAGCTCTTTTTCCTCGGCAGCGTGGTGCTCAAAGACCGCACGACGGAAAAAGCCCAGAGCGCCCTCGGCGGTCTTGCGCGCGAGCGCCGCCGGTGCCAACAAGGCGGGCAAGTTGCCCAAGCGGTCCAACTGCGCCACGATGCCAACGTGGCAGTGAGAGAAATGGTTCAGCGGGTGTTCGGTATCGACGGTCTCGCACATGGGGCTCTCCAGAAGCGTCCCGCATGATCCCATGCGGGACGCTTCTGGGGTTTGACCCAAGTCAATCGTCAGCGGCAGCGTCGCCCAGATGGGGAAACAAGACCTCGGTAAAGCCAAACTGGCGAAAATCCCGCATGCGCATCGGATAGAGAATGCCCTGAAGATGGTCGCATTCGTGTTGCACCACCCGCGCATGAAAGCCCTCCACGGTGCGATCGATGCGCTGCCCCTGGGGATCCACCCCCTCGTAGCGCAGGCGCGTGTGCCGAGGCACCAGACCGCGCAAGCCTGGCACGGAGAGGCAGCCCTCCCAACCGTCTTCAAGCGTCTCCGACAGTGGGGTGAGCACCGGGTTGATGAGAACGGTTTTGGGAACCGGTGGCGCATCCGGGTAGCGGGGGTTGGGCGCATCGGCGCCAAACACTACCACCTGGAGGTCGACGCCGATTTGCGGGGCCGCTAGACCGGCACCGTTGGCGGCCCGCATGGTGTCGTGCAGGTCTTGCAACAACGCGGCGAACTCAGGCGTGCCCAACGCCTCGACAGGACGCGCCACGCGCAGGAGCCGGGGGTCACCCATTTTGAGGATAGGACGCACGGCCATGGTTTAGACACCCAGTTGATCGAACAAGGCCAGCAACTGGGCTTCGTCGTATACCGGGATGCCCAATTCGCGCGCTTTGTCGAGTTTGCTGCCCGCCTCAGCCCCGGCCACCACCACATGGGTTTTGCGACTTACACTGCCCGCGACCTTCGCACCCGCGGCCTCCAAACGGGTGCGGGCATCATCGCGGCTGAGTTGGCCTAGGGTACCGGTGAGCACAAAGG
>VEQC01000154.1 GCA_018883455.1 Limnohabitans sp.
ACACTGGGTGGCCATGTGGTGCGCGAAGCCGTCGCCCGTGCGGGGGTAGACCCCGCTGAGATCGAAGACGTGATCATGGGTTGCGCCAACCCCGAAGGTGCCACAGGCTGGAACATTGCCCGCCAGTGTGGACTCGCCGGGGGCTTGCCCGTGGACGTCTCGGGCATGACGATCAATCGCTTCTGCTCCTCCGGGTTACAAACCATTGCGCTGGCGGCGCAGCGCATCATCGGTGGCGAGGGCGATGCTTATGTGGCAGGGGGGGTGGAGAGCATCTCTTGCGTTCAGCAAGAAATGAACATGCACATGTTCCAGGATCCGAACCTGAAAAAAATCAAACCCGAGATTTACTGGAACATGCTGCAAACGGCCGAAAACGTGGCCAAGCGCTACCAAATCGGTCGTGATGTCATGGACGCCTATGGCGCCGCGAGCCAGCAAAAAGCCTGTGCCGCCGCGGCCGCCGGCAAGTTTGACGCGGAGATTGCCCCCATTGAGGTGACGGCGGGTATTGCCGACAAAACCCTGGGCCTCGTGACCCGAAAAGTCACGGTGAGCAAGGACGAGGGCATGCGCGAGGGCACGACCTTGGAGGCCATCAGTGGTCTGCGCTCGGCCTTGCCCGGGGGCTTGGTCACGGCGGGCAATGCCAGCCAGTTCTCCGACGGCGCGGGGGCCTGCGTGGTGGTGAGCGAATCCTTTGCCAGCCGAAAGGGCCTCAAGCCCCTGGGGCGCTTCTTGGGCTTCGCGGTCGCGGGGTGTGAGCCCGATGAAATGGGCATTGGCCCCGTTTTCGCCGTGCCCAAGGTATTGCAGCGCTTGGGCCTGAAGGTGAGCGATATTGACCTGTGGGAGCTCAATGAAGCCTTCGCGGTGCAGGTGCTCTATTGCCGGGATCGACTGGGCATTCCGGATGATCGCCTCAATGTCAACGGCGGCGCCATTGCCTTGGGCCATCCCTATGGCATGAGCGGGCAACGCCTCACGGGGCACGCCCTCATCGAAGGCAAGCGCCGAGGGGCCAAGCGGGTGTGCGTCACCATGTGCATTGGTGGGGGCATGGGCGCGGCCGGCGTCTTCGAAGTCTTGTAAGCCCAGCGTCGCGGAAACGCGGGGAGGCTGTGGCACACTCGTGGGTTTGACTTTTCGCGTTTGACCCTCTCTCATGCAAGACCTGCTGGCCCAACTCGCCACTCTGCTCTCGATCCGCCCCGCCCAGGCGCGCGCGGCCGTGGAACTCCTCGATGGCGGCGCCACCGTGCCGTTCATCGCCCGCTACCGTAAAGAGGCCACGGGAGGCCTCGACGACGTGCAGTTGCGCGAACTGGCCTACCAATTGGGGTATTTGCGGGACATGGCGGCACGCCGTGAAACCATTCTCAGCAGCATCGAGGCCCAAGGCAAGCTTACGCCGGCGTTGCGGGCCGCGATTGAGGCTGCCGATACCAAACAGGCGCTCGAAGACCTTTACTTGCCCTACAAACCCAAGCGGCGCACCAAGGCCATGATTGCCCGAGAGGCGGGCTTGGAGCCCTTGGCGCTGGCCTTGCTGGCCAACCCCGATCTGGTGCCGCTCGATGAAGCGCAGGCTTATTTGGTGCCGGCCGGTCAAATCGAGGGGGCCGACTTCAGCACGCCGGCCCTGGTGCTCGATGGGGTGCGCGATTTACTGAGCGAGCACTGGGCCGAAGATGCCCGCCTGGTGCAAATGCTGCGCGAATGGCTCTGGAGCGAAGGGGTGCTCGTCGCGCGTTTGGCCACGGGCAAGGATGGCGAGCATCCGGATGTGGCCAAGTTCCGGGATTACTTTGATTTCCGCGAGGTCTTTGCCCGCGTTCCCTCCCACCGTGCGTTGGCGGTGTTTCGGGGGCGTGCCCTGGAGTGCCTTGATGTGCGCATGGCGCAACCGCAGGAGCCCGAGCCGGGCCAATCCTCGCTGGCCGAGGGGCGCATCGCGCACCACTTGGGCTGGTCGCATCAGGGGCGCGCGGCAGATGACTTGTTGCGCAAGTGTGTGCAATGGTGCTGGCGCGTCAAATTGAGCCTCTCGCTGGAGCGCGATTTGTTTGCCCGCTTGCGCGAGGAGGCCGAGAAAGTGGCCATTCGCGTCTTTGGCGACAACGTGCGGGATTTGTTGCTCGCCGCGCCAGCCGGGCCCAAAGCCGTCATGGGCTTGGACCCTGGCATTCGCACCGGGGTGAAAGTGGCCGTGGTCGATGCCACCGGCAAGCTCTTGGCCACGCAAACGGTTTACCCCCACGAACCTCGACGCGATTGGGACGGCGCCTTGCACACCCTCGGGCTCTTGTGCCGTCAGCATGGGGTGGAGCTCATTGCCATCGGCAATGGCACCGCCAGCCGCGAGACCGACAAGCTCGCGGGCGAGTTGATTCAAGGGCTCAAGGCGCAGGGGCTGGGCGCCCCTCTCAAAGTGGTGGTGAGTGAGGCCGGCGCTTCGGTCTATAGCGCGAGTGAGTTCGCGAGCGTGGAACTCCCCGATGTGGACGTGAGCCTGCGCGGCGCGGTGAGCATCGCGCGGCGCTTGCAGGACCCATTGGCGGAACTCGTGAAGATCGATCCCAAATCCATTGGGGTGGGGCAGTACCAGCACGACCTCAACCCCAGCGAATTGGCGCGCACGCTCGATGCCGTGGTGGAAGACTGCGTGAACAAGGTGGGGGTAGACCTCAACACCGCCAGCGTGCCGCTGCTCGCGCGTGTCTCTGGACTCTCGGCAGGAATCGCCCGTGCCGTGGTGCGCCACCGTGAAACCCAGGGGCGGTTTCGCAACCGCCAACAACTGCGCGAAGTCGCGGGGCTCGGCCCCAAGACCTTTGAGCAATGCGCGGGGTTCTTGCGCATTCGCGATGGCGATGAGCCCCTGGACATGACGGGCGTGCACCCGGAGAGCTATGGCGTGGTGGAGCGCATCCTCTCGCACGTCGGGCAACCGGTGCACAGCCTCATGGGTCGCGCCGACATGCTCAAGACCCTACGCCCTGAGCTTTTCGCCAATGAGGGTGTGGGTGTGATCACGGTGCGCGACATCTTGCAGGAATTGGAAAAGCCAGGGCGTGATCCGCGCCCGGACTTTCAGGTGGCCCGCTTCAATGAGGGCGTGGAGGACATCGCCGACTTGAAACCCGACATGGTGCTCGAAGGCACGGTCAGCAACGTGGCCGCCTTTGGGGCCTTTGTGGATTTGGGCGTGCACCAAGACGGGCTCATCCATGTGAGCCAACTCAGCCACAAGTTTGTGCAAGACGCCCGCGAAGTGGTGAAAGCAGGCGACATCGTGAAGGTGCGGGTGCTGGAGGTGGATGTGCCGCGCAAGCGCATCAGCCTGAGCATGCGCCTCGATGCCGCACCGCGTGAGCGAGGCGCGCGGGAGAACCGCTACGAAGCCCCGAGCCGAGGCCAGCGCCCCTCGCACACGCGCGCCCCCGAGCCCGCCACGGGAGGGGCCATGGCGCAGGCCTTTGCCAAGCTCCAAGGCGCCAAACGCTAGGCCCATCGATGCGCGCCCTTCGCCTCTACGCCGGCCCCAAGGCCTTGGCGCATTTGCGCGCGCAAGGTTTGCGGCCAGAGGATGTGCGGGTGATTCCCGGCGCAGCCGGGGGCCCCAAGGGCCTGGTGCTCGGCCCCTTGGACCGGTTTTTGTTTGGGCGATGGCTTCCTCAATCGCATCACCCCGTCGATCTCGTGGGCGCTTCCATTGGCGCGTGGCGCATGGCCACGGCTTGCCTGCCCGATCCGGTGGCACGGTCGCGCGCGCTGGAGCACGATTACATCCACCAACACTACGTGCCCGAGCCTGGACGCAGCCGCCCCAGCGCCGCTCAGGTGAGCGCATCCTTTGGCCAGAGTTTGAGCGAATTTTTCGGCACGGCGGTGGACACGCTGCTGCAACACCCTCGCTATCGCTTGCACGTGATGACTTCCCATGGGCGCGGGGTGCTTGGGCGTGAACACCCCTGGGCCACTCCGCTGGGCTACGGCTGGGCCTATTGCACCAATCTGGTCTCGCGGCGCGCCATGGGGCATGTGCTTGAACGCGTGGTTTTCTCCAGCCTCGGCGCCGATGGTCAGCCCGTGCCCTTGCCCTTTGCCACCCAGGACTACCCCACCGTCCAGCAGACGCTCACGCCGGCCAACTTCGGCCCCGCTGTACAAGCGAGTTGCTCTATCCCCTTTGTCCTCCAGGCCGTGCACGACATCCCCGGCGCCGCACCTGGCGCCTACTGGGATGGCGGCATCACGGATTACCACTTGCATTTGGACTATCGGGCCACGCCTGGCCTGGTCTTGTATCCCCACTTCCAAAAAGCGGTGGTACCTGGCTGGCTCGACAAGGCCTTGCGGTGGCGTCACGGCGCCACGGCGCACCTCGAATCCACCTTGGTCTTGGCGCCCGACCCCGAGTGGGTGCGCCAATGCCTGCCCAATGGCAAGCTGCCCGATCGGACCGACTTTGTGCACTATGGGGAAGACTTGGCCGCCCGCGTGCGCGTTTGGCAACGCGCCGTGGCCGAGAGCGAACGCTTGGCCGACGAATGGGCGCGATGGCTCGATCAGCCCGATGAATCTTGGCTCGAGCCACTCTGAGGGGGTTCGTCCTCTGGGTCTAACGGCTCCTCTTCCATTTCATCGAGGGTGTCGTCCACCGCTTCAACCTGTTGCTTGAGCGCCTCCAAACGCGCGCGCCAGGCAGCCTCTTCGGCCGGCGTGCGCGGGCGACGGCGTCGCTCCACACGAGCGGGCTGCACCCCTTGGACATCCGATTGAGCGCCCTCAGCGCGAGGGGAGGGCCCTTGGTGGGTCGATGTCTCACCCACTTCGGTGTGCACCGCGCCGGGGCCAAAACCCTCGGGGGCCGCTCGGCGAATGGGCGTGAGGTCCACCCGCTGGCGGTTGTCCACCCAGTGCTGTTTGGCTTCCCGCGCATGGCGGTCTTCCAGCACCGGCTTGGTTTCACCCACGGTTTGTCGGCGCAACCGCTCGGCCGACTCGTGTTGCCATCGCGCTTGCAAGTGTTCGGCCCCCTCTCGATGCGTTTTTGATTGCAGCGCCTCGGAGCCTTGTCGCGTCAGAGAGTCTTGCAGTTGGGCTTTGGGCTCTGCAAAGTAGCGGTCTTGCGGGTGGGCTTTGGACTCTGCGAATAGGCGGTCTTGCAGATGGGTTTTGGACCCACCCACCTCGTTGTCATGCAGCTCCTGCGGGGCGGCCGCATTCGTTGCCATTGGGATGCTTTCGGTGGTTTGCAGGTTCTGCAAAGTCTGCAAGTTGTCGCGCAGGTGGGCTTTGGCTTGGGCGAGCTTGGCGCGGGTGCGCAGGATTTGCGCTTGCTGTTCGGGGGTGAGGGTGGGCTCCTGCGCGGGAGGCGCAGCCGAGGCATGGACTTCGACGCCCTGGCCCAGGTGCCGAGGCTCGATGGGCGCCGCCTCGTCCTGCGCCGGGGCTTGGGCGGGCAAATCTAGAAACGTGTTGCGCGGGTTGATCGCATGGCGGGTGATTTCACTCGTTTCCACCCGATGCGGCGTCCCACTGCGCAGTATGTCGTCGGTCAAACCTGGACTCCCCAGCCGGCGGGACAGAACCGACTCACGCCAATTCTAGGGAGTCCTGCAGCATTTGGCGATAGTCTTCTGGACTGGCCAAGCGCGGGTTGGTTTTGTGGCAGTGATCGGCCAAGGCGCCCGTGATGACCGCGTCAAATTGCGCGGGGGTGACGCCCATGGCGGCGAGCCCTTTGGGCAAGCCCAGGCGTTGGTTGAGCGCAATCAAGGCGTGGGCAATGGCCTCGGCCGCGTCGGCCGCGTTGGCGGGGTTGCCGAGCCCCAGGGTTTGTGCCATGCGTTCGAGGCGGCGCTCCGCCACCACCGAGGGCGCCTGCGCGTTAAAGCGCACCACTGCGGGCAAGAACATGGCGTTCAACGTCCCGTGGTGGAGTTTGGGGTTCACGCCGCCCAAGCTGTGGCTGAGCGAATGCACGCACCCCAGCCCTTTCTGGAAGGCCATAGCCCCTTGCATGGAGGCGCTGAGCATTTGCAGACGCGCTTCGGTGTTTTGGCCATCGCGGGTGGCGGTTTCGATGTGCGTCCAACCGCGCGCGAGCCCGTCAAGCGAAATCCCATCGGCGGGCGGATTGAACGCGGCCGACATGAAGGTCTCCATGCAGTGCGCAATGG
>VEQC01000155.1 GCA_018883455.1 Limnohabitans sp.
GGGTAGAGCAAGCCGTTGGCGGGCACGCCCAAACCCGTGGCGTTGGCCACGGCGCTGCTCTCGATAGAAGGCTTGGAGCCATCGAGAAAACTGTTGAACATTTTGGGGTTGAGGCCACCGCGCTCGGCTTGCTCGGGTGTCAAGCCATAGTAGCCCCAAACCGTCTCGGGGGTGGATTGGCTAAAGTGGGGCAGCCATTTGTGTCCCCGCCCCGCCGCCACCACCGGAAACCCGCAGGTGCGCGCCCAGTCCACCAAATCACAAATGAGAGCGGGCTGATCGCCAAAGGCAAGCGAATACACCACCCCTGCATCGCGCGCGCGGCGCGCCAACATGGGGCCCAGAAAGGCGTCGGCCTCGACCGTCACGTTCACCACATGCTTACCCTGGGCAAAGGCCGCCAGAATGTGCTCCACCGCGTGCGGCGGCGAGCCCGTGCACTCCACCACCACGTCCACGGCGGGGTGGCTGACCAAGGCCTGCCAATCCTCGCCAATGTGGGTGCTGCCCTGCTGGGCCGCTTCATCGAGGCTGCGCGCTTGCAAGCGCTCGGCGGGCCACCCCACGCGCGCCAAATTGCGTCGCGCCGCATCGGGCGAGAGATCGGCAATGCCGAGCAAATGCACGCCGGGCGTGCGCGGGATTTGCGAGAGGTACATGGAGCCGAACTTGCCCGCGCCGATAAGTGCGACGCGGATGGGACGGCCTTGGGCTTGGCGCTCGAGCAATTGGTAGTGCAAGCTCATCAGGGTTCCTTGGGTTGAAGTGATCGCCGTAAAACCGAACCGTAACATGCCGACGGTGCCGTTTCATGGTAACTCGGTGACAAACCCGAGCCCTGCTATGCTTCTCCCATGAGTTTGGAATCCGTGCGTCAATTTTTCCAGGAGCGGGGCGTCGATGTCCCCATCTTGATTACCCCGCAAACCACGGCCACCGTGGAGACGGCTGCGGCCGCCCATGGCGTCTCTGCCGGTGAAATTGCCAAAACGCTGGCCTTTCGCCTCAAGGAGGATCGCGTCATTTTGGTGGTCGCCGCCGGCGATGTGCGGGTCGATCACGGCCTGTTCAAAGCGGTGTTCGGCAAGGGCAAGATGCTCGGCGCCGAAGAGGTGGTGCAACTCACGGGCCACCCGGTAGGCGGGGTGTGCCCCTTTGGCCTGGCCACGCCGCTGCCGGTTTATCTCGATACGTCCTTGCAGCGCTTCACCGAAATGCTGCCCGCAGCCGGGAGCATTGACAGCGCGGTGCGCATTCGCGTGGACCTGATGGCCGAACTCACCCAGGGCACCTGGGTGACGGTTTGCGGCTGAATCAGCGCCGCGAGCGGGTCGCGGTTTTGCGGGCGGCCTTTTGGCCAGCCGCTTTTTTCGCGGCAGTGGGCGCAGCACTTTGATCGCCCTCGCCGGAGGGTGCGCCCGCATGGGTTTGCGCATTGCGCGCCATGTCTTGCATGGCCTGCGTGGCGATGTGCTGAAACTGCTGCGTGAGCGCGCCCCACCACTGACTGGGGTCGACCCCCGCGCCCTGCGCAGTCGCGTGGTCTGGAGAGGCCACTTTGGCTTTGGCACGGGCGCTTGTTTTGCGGGCCGCTTTGGCGGGCTTGGCCGCTTCGGGCGCTGGCGCGGCGCTGGCGGAGGTGCTCGCGCTGTCTGACTGCGGTTTGATTTTGAGGGCCTCGGCCATTTCGCTAAAGCCCACATTCATGTTCTGCAGCGCCGAGACCGTCATGCGCTGCACCTCCAAGGCTTGGATGGTGGCTTGCACCGCCTTGGCGTTTTGGTCCAGCCAAAAGTGCACCGTCTTGAGCTCTTGAATGCGCTTGTCGATTTCAGCGGGGTCGAGCGTGGGCGCCACCCAGCTCGGAGGGGCTGCCGCGGGCGTGCCGCCGCTTTGGATTTGCTTGAGAAAGTCAAAGCCGGGAACGAATTGGCTGAAGTTGAACGCGGAAGTGTCCATGCTGAGTCTCCTGTCGTTGTTCGCCCATTACACCAAAGTTGACCCCACACGGGGCTGACAAGACCAGGCCCGGCGGATGGCGGAAAACCCCGAGGCCGCGCGGGGCCCCACCAGCCGGCTCCCAAGCTCTCAAGCTCCCAAGCTCCCAAGCTCTCAAGCTCTCAAGCCTCACGCAAACCGAGGCGGCCGGCGGTCCTTTAACGAGGCCACACCCTCGTGCACATCGGGGCCTGCAAAGCCCATGAACTCCAACGCCAGCGAGGTGTCAAAGCTCGGGCCCGCCTGGCGCAACCAGTTGTTGAGCGCGTATTTGGTCCAGCGAATGGCGGTCTGACTGCCCGTCGCCAGCCGATCGGCCACCGCATAAGCCCGCGGCAGCAATTCGGCCTCGTCCACCGCGAGCGAGACCAAACCGATGCGCTCGGCCTCCTCGCCGGTGACGGGCTCACACAACATGAGGTAGTACTTGGACTTGGCCATGCCACAGAGCAAAGGCCAGATGATGGCCGCGTGATCGCCTGCGGCCACGCCCAAGCGGGTGTGGCCATCCACAATGCGCGCCGTCTTGGCAGCGATGGAAATATCGGCCAATAAACCGGCCACCAATCCCGCCCCCACGGCGGGGCCGTGCATAGCGCTCACGATGGGCTTGTCGCAATTGATCACGTTGTAGACGAGGTCACGCGCCTCTTTCCAAACTTGGGTGCGCACCTCAAAGTCGCGCGCCATGTCCTCGACCAGGGCGAGATCGCCGCCTCCGGAGAAGCCCATGCCCTCGCCGCGCAGCACGGCGCAGCGCACTTGCTCGTCGCGGCTGATGTCACGCCAGATCTCACTCAACTCCCAATGGCCCGCATGGCCGGCCGTGGGCAATTTGCCATTCGCGCCGGCGCGCATTTGCACGTCGAGCACGCTGTCGTTGGGACCCCGACGGCTGATGTGAAGGGTTTGGTAACGGCTGTAGTCAATGGGCGTGGTCATGGGGCACTCCTAGGGCAAAGAAGTCCAAATTGTGCAACATGCCCGCGAGTTGACCTGCGTCAAGGACACCCACGCCCCTTTGCCAGATGATGAAGCCTTCAGAAAGCGAGCCTTGCATGACAGCCACTTTTCACGCCGTGGTCTGGTTAGACCACCAAGAAGCCCATATCCTGATGTTTGACCGCGAGCACGTGGAGGCGCAGCGCGTTCGCTCACGCAGCCACCACAAACACCAGGGTAAATCCAACGAGCTGAGCGCGTTCTACAGCGAGATTGCGCAGGCATTACAGGGCACACACGAAGTCCTGCTCACCGGCCCGGGTCTGGCGCGCGACGAGTTCCGCGCCTGGTGCCAAAGCCATCAGCCCCAAACCGCCAAGACCATTGTCGACAGTGTCGCGAGCGACCACCCGAGCGACAACCAGGTGGTGGCCATGGCGCGCCAGTATTTCAAGAAATTCGACCAGATGGGCAGCGACCCCGCACACGCCCACTGACCCACGGTTGTCTCCGCCGCGCGGATGGGGTGCGGCGTTTTTAAGGCTGCGCTATGCTTGACGCATATGCGCAGCCTCTTTCATTTTGCCTTCCACGTGACCGACCTGAACCAAGCCCGCCAGTTCTACCATGGCGTGCTGGGCTGCCCTGAAGGGCGCAGCACCGACACTTGGGTCGATTTTGATTTCTTTGGCCACCAGATCTCGCTCCACCTGGGGCAGCCGTTCCCCACCACGCCCACCGGTTGGGTGGACGGCAAGGCCGTGCCCATGCCGCATTTCGGTCTGGTGCTGGGGGTCGAAGACTGGCACGCCATGGCCCAACGCTTGCGGCAAGCCGGTGCGGCATTTGTGCTCGAACCTCAATTGCGCTTTGCGGGCCAACCCGGCGAGCAATGGACGATGTTCTTCCTCGATCCGTTTGGCAATCCGCTGGAGGTCAAAGCCTACAGCCACGCCGAGGGCGTGTTCGCGCACTAAGGCCTATCGACGCGAGGGCACGCGCGCGAGGGCGCAGCCACCCCGTTTAGCGCGTGGGCGCGGCGATTTTTTGGTCAATCGCGCCAAACACGCTTTGGCCGTCGCGCCCCTTCATCTCGATGCGAATGGTGTCGCCGTATTTCATGAAAGGGGTGCTCGGCTTGCCATCCAAAATGGTCTCGATGGCGCGTTTCTCGGCAATGCAGCTGTAGCCATTGGGCCAGTCCTTGCGCCCATTGACTTCCACACCCCGGTTGCTCACCGTGCCACTGCCCACAATCGAGCCGGCGCGCACGTTGCGGGTTTTACAAATGTGGGCGATGAGTTGGCCGAAATGGAAGGTCATGTCCGGCCCCGCCTCACACAGCCCGACCTTGCGCCCGTTCCATGTCGATTGCAAGGTGAGGTTGACGCGTCCGCCGTCCCAGGCATCGCCCAACTCATCGGGGGTGACGGCCACGGGGCTAAACGCCGTCGCAGGCTTGCTTTGGAAGAAGCCAAAGCCCTTGGCGAGTTCGGCCGGAATCAGGTTGCGCAGGGAGACATCATTGACCAGCATCAGCAGGCGCACGCCTTCGAGGGCCTGCTCCGGCGTGGCTTGCATGGGCACATCGCCCGTGACGACGGCAATTTCCGCCTCGAAGTCAATGCCGTACTCCTCGCTCGGCACGATCACGTCATCGGTGGGGCCAATGAAATCATCGCTACCACCTTGGTACATGAGCGGGTCGGTGTAGTAAGTGTCGGGCACGTCCGAATTGCGCGCCGCTCGCACAAGCTCCACATGGTTGATATAGGCCGAGCCATCGGCCCACTGGTAAGCTCTGGGCAGCGGCGCCATGCATTGCTGGGGGTCAAACGCAAAGGCGTGTCGGGCCTTGCCGTGGTTGAGGGTTTCATACAAATCCTGCAACTGCGGCGCGATGAAGCCCCAATCGTCCAGCGCTTGTTGCAGCCGGGTGGCGATGCCCGTCGCATAATGGGCGGTGCTGAGGTCGCGTGAGACGACGACGAGTTGTCCGTCGCGCGATCCGTCCTTGTAGGTGGCCAGTTTCATCGGTGTTCCTTGGGGGCGGGCCTTGGGGGCCGCAACCCTGCGCTGTGATCCCCGTCCAGGGCATCGGTTTTAGATTACGATTAGATAAACGAATTTACCTATTCGTAATTTTGACACAAATTTGCAACCCCAGCCATTCGATGAGGACCCCATGACTGAGCGAGCCGGCATTCAATCCGTGGAGGTGGGCTATGCCCTGCTAGCGGCACTGGCCGATGGAAGCGGTCCCATGATGTTACGGGATCTGGCCGCTGCCGCTGGCATGAGCGCGGCCAAGGCGCACCGCTATTTGGTGAGCTTTCAGCGCTTGGGACTCGTGCACCAGGATGCCAGCACCCGCTATGACCTCGGACCGGGTGCCTTGCAACTCGGCCTGGCTACCTTGGCGCGGCTCGATCCGGTGCGCTTGGCGCGCGAGCGCATGCCGGAGTTGATGAACGCGATTGGCCACACCGTGGCGATTGCCGTCTGGGGCAACCATGGTCCGACACTGGTGCATTGGGAGGAGTCGCCGCAAGCCCACACCGTCTTGCGCTTGGGCGATGTCATGCCCTTGCTCACGTCCGCCACGGGGCGTTGCTTCTCAGCCTTCTTGGCGCCACAACGGGTTGAGCCCTTACTACGCGCAGAACTGGCGCAGGCCCAAAAGGCCAAGCGGCGTGACGTGCCCACCCAGTGGAGCGAGGTACAAGCCATGCTGCAAGAGGTACGTCAGCGCGGCATTGCCCGCGTGGTCGATACCTTATTGCCGGGGGTGGTGGGTTTTTGCAGCCCCGTCTTTGACAGCGATGGCCATCTGGTGTTGGGCTTGGTCTCGTTGGGCCCTGGCGTGAACTTTGACCGCCAGTGGAACGGCGCACCCGCGCGCGCGCTGCGCGACGCGGCGAGCGCGCTCAGTCAGGCCTTGGGCCACCGTCCGAGTCTTTCATGATCACCCGCACAGCGCCTGCGCATGGGCGGGCTTCAAGTAGCGTTGCTGCCCAAGACGACGCGAGGGCAGGTGGTCAGTGCGGTGCTTCGCCTTCGTCTGGGTGATGCGCAGAGCCTCAAGGGCCAGGCCCAGACCGGTGCCTTGTGGGCAGCGCTGATTGACAAGGGCGGCGCGGGCCTCACGCGCCAGCAGGTCCAGGACCGGCTGGACCAATGGCGCACGGAACTGATGGCCACGTACGCCCGCGG
>VEQC01000156.1 GCA_018883455.1 Limnohabitans sp.
TTGTCGACGACCACACCCATACCAGCGATTTGGCCTTCGAAGCTTCGCGCCGTGCGCTCCAGGCAGCCGGTCGTCAACCCCAGGACGTGGACCTCATCATTGTGGCCACCTCCACCCCCGACATGGTGTTTCCGTCCACCGCCAGTATCTTGCAGCGAAAACTTGCGCAACTCGACACAGCGTCTGCCGGCATTGCGGGTTGTCCGGCGTTTGACGTGCAAGCCGTTTGTACGGGTTTTGTGTATGCCTTGAGCGTGGCCGACGCCATGATTCGCGCGGGCAACGCCCGTTGCGCCTTGGTCGTCGGGGCCGAGACTTTTTCCCGTCTGCTCGATTTCAACGATCGCACCACCTGCGTGCTCTTTGGCGACGGCGCGGGTGCCGTGGTGCTCGAAGCCAGCGATCAGCCTGGCATCGCCGCGTGCGATTTGCATGCCGATGGCCGGCATGTGGACATCTTGTGTGTGCCCGGACACGTTCACAACGGGCAGGTCACCGGTGACCCGGTGCTGAAAATGGACGGTCAGGCCGTCTTCAAGCTCGCGGTGGGCTTGCTCGAAGGCGCGGCCCGCAAAGCCCTCGCCCAAGCGGGTTGGCAGGAGCAAGACATCGATTGGCTCATCCCCCACCAAGCGAACATTCGCATCATCACCAGCACCGCGCGCAAGCTCAAGCTACCCATGGAAAAAGTGGTGTTGACTGTGCACGACCACGGCAACACCTCAGCCGCCTCCATCCCCTTGGCGCTGGACCACGGCGTGCGTGCGGGGCAGATCAAACCCGGCCAAAAACTGCTCCTCGAGGGGGTGGGTGGCGGCTTTACGTGGGGCGCTGTGGCCCTCACCCTGTAAGGATCGCGCATCCCGTTTGTGCGACATTGCGGACTCACTCACATGAAACCTTTTGCCATTGTTTTCCCCGGTCAAGGCTCGCAGGCAGTCGGCATGCTTGACGCCTGGGGCGATCACCCTGTGCTCCAACAAACCCTGGCCGAGGCCAGCGATGCCTTGGGCGAAGATCTCGGCCGCCTCATTCACGAAGGCCCCAAAGAGGCCTTGGCGCTCACCACCAACACGCAGCCTGTGATGCTCGTCGCTGGCGTGGCGGCTTACCGCATTTGGATGGCTGAAGTGGGCGTGGCCCCGGCCCTGGTGGCGGGTCACTCGCTGGGCGAGTATGCCGCGCTGGTCGCCTCGGGCGTGCTCACCTTGGCGCAGGCCACTCCCCTGGTGCGTTTGCGCGCGCAGGCCATGCAAGAGGCTGTGCCCGTGGGCACGGGCGCCATGGCGGCCATTTTGGGCATGGCGTCTGGCCAAGTCATTGAAGGCTGCGCGCAAGCGCAAGCCAGCTTCGGCGCCAACAGCGCTGAAGTGGTGGAGGCGGTGAATTTCAATGATCCGGCCCAAACCGTCATTGCGGGAACCAAAGCTGGCGTGGAAAAAGCTTGCGAAGTGCTCAAAGCCTTGGGGGCCAAACGTGCCCTGCCGCGGCCCGTCTCCGCGCCCTTTCACTCCAGCTTGATGAAGCCCGCGGCGGAAAAGCTCAAGGTGGCGCTGGCCGCGACCCCGTTTGGCAGTCCCGCCATACCAGTACTCAACAACATTGATGTGGCTGTGCAAACCGAGGCCGATGCCATCCGCGACGCTTTGTATCGCCAAGCTTTCGGTCCCGTCCGCTGGGTGGAGTGTGTGCAAGCCATGCGCGCGCGTGGCCTCCTGCACTTGATCGAGTGCGGGCCGGGCAAAGTCCTCGCGGGCATGACCAAGCGCATTGATGCTGAACTGCAGGGGCTCACGGTCTATGACCCCGCGAGTTTGACCGAAACCCGCAGCGCCTTGGGCGCTTAAACCCATCGAGCAACGCATGAACGCAAACACCTCTTCTTCTCAAGTCGCCTTGGTTACCGGCGCATCGCGCGGGATCGGCGCGGCCATCGCACTGGAGTTGGCCCGCCAGGGCTTTCGGGTGATCGGAACCGCCACTTCCGACGAAGGCGCCACCAAAATCACCCAGGCCTTGGCCGCGCATGTCGGCTGCATGGGCGTGAACCTCAATGTCAATGACGCCCCAGCCGTCGAGGCGCTGATCGATCGCATCGTGAACGAGCAGGGCGGCCTGCATGTGTTGGTGAACAACGCAGGCATCACCCGCGATACGCTGGCCATGCGCATGAAAGATGAAGACTGGGACGCCGTGAGCGACACCAATCTCAAAGCCGTCTTTCGCGTCGCGCGCGCGGCCATCCGGCCCATGATGAAGCAACGCGCTGGGCGCATCATCAATATCACCAGCGTCGTGGGGGCGGCGGGTAACCCGGGGCAAGCCAATTACGCGGCCGCCAAAGCCGGCGTGGCCGGCATGACCCGCGCCCTCGCGCGCGAGCTCGGCAGCCGCCACATCACGGTCAACTGTGTGGCGCCCGGATTCATTGAAACCGATATGACTTCGGCCTTGCCCGAGGCCCAGCAAAAGGCCTTGCTTGCGCAAATTCCGTTGGGACACTTGGGAAAACCCGCGGATGTAGCCCTAACGGTCGCTTTTTTGGCGGGGCCTGGTGGCGCTTACATCACGGGACAAGAGTTGCATGTCAATGGCGGCATGCACATGGCCTAAACTCAAAACCGAAACAAAATGCAAAACGGCCCGTCCGCCCGGATAAAATTGCGGACTGAATCAACAACCCTTTGAGGGAACCATGAGCGATATCGAAGCACGTGTCAAAAAAATCATTGCCGAACAACTCGGCGTGGAAGAGTCCCAAGTGACGAATGAGAAAGCCTTTGTGGCCGACCTCGGCGCCGACTCCCTTGACACGGTAGAACTGGTGATGGCACTGGAAGACGAATTTGGCATCGAAATCCCCGATGAAGACGCCGAAAAAATCACCACCGTGCAAAACGCCATTGACTACGCCCTGGCGCACAAAAAAGCCTAAGCCAGAGAAAGAAACCCCATGAGCCGCCGTCGCGTTGTCGTGACCGGCCTGGGTTGCATCAGCCCCGTGGGCAACACGGTGGCCGAGGCCTGGGCCAACCTGCTGGCTGGACGCTCTGGCGTCGGTCGCATCACGCGTTTTGATGCCTCCAACCTGAGCTGCCAAATTGCCGGCGAGGTGAAAGACTTCCCGCTCGAGACCTACATCTCCAGCAAGGAAGCCCGCACGATGGATACCTTTATCCATTACGGTATCGCTGCGGCTGCCCAAGCCGTTGCCGACGCGGGCTTGCCTACATTGGAAGCCTTGGACGACGAGGCGGCCTGCCGCATTGGCGTGCTGATCGGTTCTGGCATCGGGGGGCTGCCCTTGATTGAGGAAATGCACACCGAACTCACCAACCGCGGTCCTCGTCGCATTTCCCCCTTTTTCGTGCCCGCCTCGATCATCAACATGATCTCCGGCCATGTCTCCATGCGCTATGGCTTCAAGGGCCCCAATTTGGCCGTGGTCACCGCTTGCACCACGGGTCTGCACAGCATTGGCGAAGCAGGGCGTTTGATTGAGTACGGCGACGCCGATGTCATGATCGCTGGCGGCTCCGAATGCACCGTCTCTCCCCTGGGCGTCGGTGGCTTTGCCGCCATGCGTGCGCTCTCCACCCGCAACGACGATCCCACCACCGCCTCACGGCCCTGGGACAAAGACCGCGACGGCTTTGTGCTCGGAGAGGGTGCTGGCGTCATGGTGCTCGAAGAGTACGAATACGCCAAGAAACGTGGTGCTCGCATTTATGCCGAGCTTGTGGGTTACGGCATGAGTGCCGATGCGGGGCACATGACCGCGCCCAACATGGATGGCCCGCGCCGCGCCATGCTCAACGCCATGCGCAACGCCGGGGTGAACCCATCCCAAATCCAATACCTCAACGCCCACGGCACCTCCACGCCCTTGGGCGATGTCAACGAAACCAACGCCATCAAGGCGGCGTTGGGCGATCACGCGAAAAAATTGGTCGTCAACTCGACCAAGTCCATGACCGGCCACCTGCTCGGTGGCGCGGGCGGCATTGAGAGCGTGTTCACCGTCTTGGCGGTGCACGAGCAAAAAAGCCCGCCCACCATCAACATCTTCTCCCAAGACCCCGAGTGCGATCTCGATTACTGCGCCAATACCGCACGAGATTTACCCATCGAGTACGCGCTCAAAAACAACTTCGGTTTTGGTGGCACCAACGGCAGTCTGGTCTTTAAACGCGCCTAAACCCTGCTCACGGCCATGAACAACGCCCCAGCGGTCAGCTACCCGGTGGGGCGTTGCGCTTTTGGTGATCGCAGCTTTATCGCCCTCGCAGGGTTGATTCTGGCCTTGGGTGGGCTTGTCGCGCTCAACTTCGAACCCGTGGCCTACCTCCCCAGCGCTGTCTGGACGTTCGGTGCCTTGGGCCTACTCGCCCTGGGCTGGCGGCGCTACCGCCGCACCCAAGGTGTCTTGCTTTGGGACGGCCAGGATTGGCTCTGGCAGCCCACCGGTGGCGAGCCCCAAACGGGGCGCCTGCGCGTGGTTTGGCAGCACCCAAAGGCCTTGCTTTTGCAATGGCAAACCCCATCTGACAAACTCAACGGCAACGTCTGGTGCTGGCTGGACGGCAGCCATCGGCCAGAGCGTTGGCTGGATTTGCGCCGGGCGGCTTTGGCCACCCCAACCCTTGATTGAGGTACACATGATGTCATTCTCTCGCCGTGTATGGCTCGCCGGTGTCTTGTCCCTGGGCTTGTGGGCCCCGATGGCCATCCAAGCGCAAACGCGGGCCTTGCCCGATTTCACCGACCTGGTCGAACAAGTAGGCCCCTCGGTGGTCAACATTCGCACCCTGGAGAAAGTCAGCCCGCGCGAAGGCGCGAGCGGCGGGCCCGACGAAGAGATGCAAGAGCTCTTTCGGCGCTTTTTTGGCGTGCCCTTGCCGCAGGGGCCCCGGCAGCAACGTCCTGGCCGTGGCGGCCCGAACGCCGAGGAGCAACCCCGGGGGGTCGGGTCGGGCTTCGTCCTGTCCTCAGACGGCTTCATCATGACCAATGCACATGTGGTTGACGGCGCGGATCAAGTCATCGTCACCCTGCCCGACAAGCGTGAATTCAAGGCCCGTATCGTGGGCGCGGACAAGCGCACCGATGTGGCCGTGGTCAAGATCGACGCGACTGGGCTGCCCGCCGTGCGCATTGGCGACGTGAGCCGTCTCAAGGTCGGAGAGTGGGTCATGGCCATCGGTTCCCCTTTCGGCTTGGAAAACACCGTCACGGCGGGCATCGTGAGCGCCAAACAGCGTGATACGGGGGACTACCTGCCCTTCATCCAAACCGATGTGGCGATCAACCCCGGCAACTCGGGCGGCCCCCTCATCAATATGCGCGGCGAGGTGGTTGGCATCAACAGCCAGATTTACTCGCGCTCGGGCGGCTTTATGGGCATTTCATTCGCTATCCCCATCGACGAAGCGGTACGCGTGAGCGATCAACTGCGCGTGAGTGGGCGTGTGCAACGGGGTCGCTTGGGCGTGCAGATTGACCAAGTGGGCAAGGAGGTGGCCGAGTCCCTCGGTTTGCCCAAGCCACAAGGGGCCCTGGTGCGAGCCATCGAACCGGGCTCCCCTGCCGAGAAAGCCGGCCTGGAGCCGGGTGACATCATCTTGCGCTTTGATGGCAAGACGATTGAAAAATCCACCGACCTTCCCCGCTTCGTCGGCAACACCAAGCCGGGAACGCGCAGCAGCCTGCAGGTTTGGCGGCGCGGGGCCACCCGCGAGATGACCATCACGGTCGGGGAAGTCGAGCCCGAGAAGGTCGCCCGCGCCCCTGCGGCGGAGGCCAGCAAGGCCGCCCCGCCCACAAGCGCAGTGGCGCGAGCCTGGGGCCTGACCTTGGCGGATTTGAGTGACGCGCAAAAGCGCGAACTGCGCGTGCGCGCAGGCGTGCGTGTGGACGCCGTGGGCGATGTGGCCGCGCGGGCAGGCATCCAAGAGGGCGACGTGATTTTGGCCTTGGCCAACCAAGAAACCCCGAGCTTGCAAGCGGCAGAGGCCATTCTGGCGCGTCTTGACCGCAGCAAGCCCGTGAGTGTGCTGATCCGACGAGGGGAGTGGGTGCAGTACACCGTCATCCGGCCCAAGGGTTAATCC
>VEQC01000157.1 GCA_018883455.1 Limnohabitans sp.
TCGTTGAAGAGGATGTCAAACGCCAGCGTGGACTTGCCCGAGCCACTCACACCGGTGATCACGTTGAATTTGCCGCGCGGGATGTCCACACTCAGGTTTTTCAGGTTGTGCTCGCGCGCGTGGACAATTTGAATGGCCTCGTCGCGGGCCGGCTTTTTCCCCGCCGTCGGGCGCGGCTCCTGAACTTGAAGCGGCTGGCTTGCCTCGAGCGTCTGGGCGTAAGCACGCAAAGCGGCGGCCGTGTGGGACTCGGTGTGGCGCATGACGCTCTCGGGAGGACCCTCGACCACCAACTGCCCACCCGCATCACCACCTTCGGGACCAAGGTCGATGAGCCAATCGCTCGCACGCATGACATCGAGGTTGTGCTCAATGACAATGAGGGAGTGCCCTTCGTCCAGCAATCGCCGCATGGCTTTCATCAGCTTGGCGATGTCGTCAAAATGCAATCCCGTGGTGGGTTCGTCAAACAGGAAGAGGGTGCCTTTGCGCGCGAGCGACTGGCGGCTCACGCTGCGTCCTTTACTCGCCTCGGCCAAGTGGCCCGCGAGCTTGAGCCGCTGCGCCTCGCCTCCGCTCAAGGTGGGCACCGGCTGACCCAGACGCACATAGTCGAGCCCCACATCCACGATGGGCTGCAAGGCGCGAACCACCTCGCGGTCTTGGGCGAAGATCGCCACCGCCTCGCCCACGGTGAGTTCGAGCACATCGGCCACGCTGTAGGCACGCACCGTTGCGTCCACTGCGGGACGTTCGAGCAGGATTTCCAGAATCTCGGGGCGATAGCGCCGGCCATCGCAATCCTGGCAGCGCAAGTAGACATCGCTGAGGAATTGCATCTCCACATGCTCAAACCCCGACCCGCCGCAGCTCGGGCAGCGGCCATCGCCACTGTTAAAGCTGAATTTGGAGGCGGTGTAGCCGCGCTGGCGAGCCAAACCGGTGGTGGCAAAGAGTTCACGAATGGCGTCCCAGGCGCCCACGTAGCTCACGGGGTTGGAGCGCGCGGTTTTGCCAATCGGGCTTTGGTCCACAAAGACCACATCACTCAAATGATCCGCGCCGAGCAAACGATCATGCGCGCCGGGGGTTTCCGTGGACTTGCCGAAGTGGCGCAACAAAGCGGGCGCCAGGATGTCTTGGATCAAGGTGGACTTGCCCGAGCCACTCACGCCGGTGACGCACACCAACCGCTGGAGGGGAAATTCCACCGCGAGGTTTTTCAGATTGTGCTCGCGTGCCCCCTCCAATATCAAGCGAGGCGTGCTATCGGTGACGAGTTTCTTCAAGCCCAGCCCGATGCGCTTGCGCCCCCCCAGATATTCCCCCGTGAGGGTGTTGGCCTGCCGCAGTTCAGCGGGTGTCCCATCAAACACCATCCGTCCGCCTTGGGCGCCCGGGCCGGGGCCCATGTCGATGATGCGGTCGGCGCAAGCCATCACGGCGGGGTCGTGCTCGACCACCACCAAGGTGTTGCCTGCATCGCGCAAGCGCAGCATGGCCTGGTTGATGCGGTCCATGTCGCGCGGGTGCAAGCCAATGCTGGGCTCATCCAACACAAACAAGGTATTGACCAGCGAAGTGCCCAGCGCCGTGGTGAGGTTGATGCGTTGCACTTCACCCCCACTCAAGGTCCGACTTTGACGATCCAGCGTGAGGTAGCCAATGCCCACATCGCATAAATAACGCAGTCGGGTGCGAATTTCATCGAGTACCAACGCCGCCGCCTGTGCATCCGCACCTTGCAGGGGCAAATCCAGGTCCGCAAAAAAACGTTGCAGACGGTCTAGCGGCAAAAGCATGAGGTCATGCAAACACAAGCCCGGCAGCGCTTCGAGTTGCGCGCGGCTCCAATCCGTGCCCTGGGGCAGGAAGCGTTGTGCTGGAGGCAGCACCGCGTCGGCCTGCGCACGCGAGCCCAAACGCCAGAGCAGGCTGTCCGTTTTGAGCCGCGCGCCGGCGCAGGTTTGGCAGGGGGTGTAGCTGCGGTACTTGGACAAGAGCACGCGAATGTGCATCTTGTAGGCCTTGCTCTCGAGGTAATCGAAAAAGCGCTGAATGCCGTACCACTGGTGGTTCCACTTCCCCTTCCACAGCGGCGAGCCTTCGATCACCCATTTTTTTTGCGTCGCGCTCAGCTTGTACCAAGGCGTGTCGCGCGGGATGCCTTCAGCCTCCGCGTGGCGCATCAGGTCGTCCTGGCACTCTTGCCAGGCGGGGGTTTGAATTGGCTTGATGGCTCCGGCGCGCAAGGTGAGTTTGTCATTGGGAATCACAAGGCCCCAATCGACCCCAATCACGCGGCCAAAGCCGCGGCAAACTTCACACGCCCCCGCAGGCGAGTTGAAGGAGAACTGCGAGGGCATGGGGTCGGCGTAGCGCACATCACTCTCGGGACAGTGCAAGCCGGTCGAGAAGCGCCAGAGATCCTCCGGGGCCTCGGGGTTGTCGCCCAGCACATACACATTCATGCGTCCGCCCCCTCGCTTGAGGGCGACTTCAATGGCCTCCATCACCCGCGCGGGCTCCGCAGAGGAGAGCCGCAACCGATCCGCCACCACATCGAGCAGTTTGCGCGGACCACTGGGCGTGGCCACTTCACGCTCGGCCTGCACGCGGGTGAAGCCACTCGCCGAGAGCCACTGCGCGACCTCTTCGGCGCTGGTCTGGGCCGGCAACTCCACGGGGAAGGTCACGATCAGGCGAGGCTCTTGGACGCGCTCTGCACAGCGTTGTTGCAAGCTCGCGTAGATGGTCTGGGGCGTGTCATGGCGCACCGGCAAGGCGGTCTTGCGATCAAAGAGCGCCGCCGCGCGGGCAAAGAGCAGTTTGAGGTGGTCGTTGAGCTCGGTCATCGTGCCCACCGTCGAGCGCGAGCTGCGCACGGGGTTGGTTTGATCGATGGCGATGGCCGGCGGGACGCCTTCGACGCGGTCGACTTGCGGGCGGTCCATGCGATCGAGGAATTGGCGCGCATAGGCGCTGAAGGTTTCGACGTAACGGCGCTGACCCTCGGCATACAGGGTGTCAAACACCAGGCTGGACTTGCCGGAGCCGCTTGGCCCCGTCACGACGGTGAGCTCACCCACACGCAAATCAAGGTCGAGGTTTTGCAAGTTGTGCTGGCGAGCACCGCGGATGCGTATGGAACCGGTCATGGCGAGTCTTTGTGAAGTGTGGGCAAACATTCTAGAGAGCCCCCCTTACCCCCGTCCTCTCCTTGGGCAATGGGGCCCAAATGCCCAAAAAAAAGCCACAGCAACGCCGTGGCCCGATTGAGACAAGCTCGAATTACTTGGATGCTTCCGCAGCCGGGGTCGAAGCCGCCTCCGCCGGCGCGTGGACCGCTTCGGCGCCATGTTTCTCGCCGCTCATGTCCAGGCTGTCGCCGCCCTTCATGATGACGAATAAGGCCAGTGCGGCGAACAGGATGAAACCCACCAGAATTTTGATCATTGCAATCTCCGTTTTGTCCAAAAAAGAAGCCCTCCACGGAGGGAGGGCTTGACTTTAACACCCGGGTCCCCCCGGGTAGCTTACAGATCTTAGTCGTCGGCGTAGATGTCGACGTCTTTGGTTTCACGCACGAACAGCATGCCCACCACGAACGTCATGCCAGCGATGATGATCGGGTACCAGAGGCCGTTGTACATGTTGCCGGTCTGCGCCACGATGGCGAAGGCGGTGGTGGGCAGCAAGCCGCCAAACCAGCCGTTACCAATGTGGTAGGGCAGCGACATGGAGGTGTAACGGATGCGGGTGGGGAACATCTCCACCAGCATGGCCGCGATCGGGCCGTACACCATGGTCACCAGAATCACGAGGTAAGTCAGGATGATGGTGATCTTGACGGTATCGACCTGGGCGGGATCGGCCTTGGCAGGATAGCCCGCAGCCTTGAGCGCAGCCGAGAGGGCACCGCTGAACACGGCATCCTTGGCCTTGGCATCGTCAGCCAGGGTCTTGGCGCGGGTCTCGGCGTCCTTGAGGGCTTTCTCATCCACAGGGGAGGCGGCCTTGAGGTCTTCCACCTTCTTCGCTGCGGCCTCGCGGGCAGCGGCGATTTCGTCGGCAGAGGGGAACACATTGATAGCTGTGTCACCCACCTTGACCACAGCCGAGGTGCCCGCAGGGGCGACCTCGTTGCTGTAGCTCACCGAACCTGCGGCCAGGCGCTGCTTGGCCACATCGCAAGAAGAAGTGAACTTCTTCGTGCCCGTTGGGTTGAACTGGAACGAGCATTCCGCCGGATCAGCCACCACGACCACCTTGCTGTTTTGCTGAGCTTGGTAGAGCGCGGGGTTGGCCGCCTTGGTGAGGGCCTCGAACACGGGGAAGTAGGTCAGCACAGCCAAGAGGCAACCGAGCATGATGATGGGCTTGCGGCCGATCTTGTCAGACAGGGAACCGAAGACGATGAAGAACGGCGTGCCGATCACCAGCGAGGCGGCCACCAACAGGTTGGCTGTCGCACCATCCACTTTGAGCGCTTGGGTGAGGAAGAACAAAGCGTAGAACTGGCCCGAGTACCAAACCACGGCTTGGCCAGCGGTCAGGCCGATGAGGGCCAAGATCACGATTTTGAGGTTTTTCCACTGGCCAAAGGACTCGGCCAACGGGGCCTTGGAAGTCTTGCCCTCGGCCTTCATTTTGGCGAAGGCGGGCGACTCGTTCATCTGCAAGCGGATGTAAACCGAGATCCCCAGCAGGGCGATGGACACGATGAACGGCACACGCCAGCCCCAGTCGGCAAACGCCTCTTCGCCAATCGCGGTACGGGTACCCAGAATCACCATCAGTGAGAGGAACAGGCCCAGAGTCGCAGTGGTCTGGATCCAGGCGGTATAAGCCCCCCGGCGGCCATGCGGCGCGTGTTCGGCCACGTAGGTGGCTGCACCACCGTACTCACCGCCGAGCGCCAAACCTTGCAGCAAGCGCAGGATGATGAGGATGACCGGTGCTGCCACGCCAATGCTGGCGTAGTTCGGCAAGATGCCCACGATGAAGGTGGACAAACCCATGATCAGAATGGTCACCAGGAAGGTGTACTTGCGTCCGATCATGTCGCCCAAGCGGCCAAACACCAGCGCGCCAAAGGGACGCACGATGAAGCCGGCGGCAAAGGCCAACAGGGCAAAGATGAAGGCGGAGCCCGCATCCAAACCGCTGAAGAATTGCTTGGCGATGATGGCGGCCAAAGAACCGTAAAGGTAAAAGTCGTACCACTCGAACACGGTGCCCAATGAAGAAGCGAAGATCACCTTCTTTTCTTCATCCGACATCGGACGGGGCTCATGCAATGTTGACATGCAGTCTCCTTGTGAAATGTCTACCCATCCCCGGCTGGGGACGTAGGGCGACTATCGAAGGAGTGGCTGACCTATTACTGACAAACGAATAGGGTTATAGGCGATTTATCGCCCAAACTAGCGTTTACCCTAGTCTTGGGTGTTTCATTCCCGCCCAGCAGGCGCGCCATCAAGAGACATTAGGGACTTGGCTCGCCTCACGCCATGGCCCGCTGAACCACGGGTCGCCTTGCAGGTAGGCACGCAGCAGGGGCAAGGCATCCAAGCCCCAGAAGTGCTCCCCATCCACCTCAAAGAGTGGCACACCAAACACCCGCTGTGCCGCCGCGGCTTCGGTATGGGCGCGCAAATCGGCTTTGACCGACTCCTCATCGGGCGAGCGCGCGGGTTGGAGTTGCGCGCGCAGTTGCGCCAAGCGACCCGGCTCATTCGGATCGGCCCCTGCACCGCGCCAGACATGGTGAAACACCGTCTCACACACCCAGCGATTGGGCAGTCCTGCTTGACCACAAGCCACCGCCAAGCGCAGCAAGGGCAAGGGCGCAAAGGGATGCTGGCGGGGCATTTGCAGGGGGATACCCTCCTCGCGCGCGAGCCACAACACTTGCCGGTAAGTCCACTCACGCTTGCCCACAATCTCTGCCGGGCCCAATTGCCCGTGGTGGCGCAGCAAGGCGCCGAGCAACACCGGCTTGTACACCACTTGATGGCTAATGCCTTCGAGCGTTTGCGGCAATTTTTCAAATGCCAAGTAGGCGTAGGGCGAGATGAAGTCAAGGTAGAAGG
>VEQC01000012.1 GCA_018883455.1 Limnohabitans sp.
GTGGTAGGAGAGGGTGGGGGCATCGCGCGGGGAGTTGCGCTCAACCCGTACCAACTCGCGTCCGTCCAAGTCGAGCAACACCACCGAGGCCACGCCCACATCGGCCATGGTTTGGATGACGCGCGCCTCCATGCTGCCATAGTTGCGCTGGGCCCATTCCTCGGCCACAGCCACCACCAAGCCTTGGGTGAGGTTATGCGCCGCCTCGCGCCGACCTTCCAGCAAGGCCGTGCGCGACTGCACATAGGAGAACACGCCCACCGCCACTTGCAAAGAGGCCAGCACCAAAGCGATGAAGATCGCCGCCCGAAAGCGGCGCCAAGAAGCGGGGAGGTGGGTGGATGTCACGCGGGACAGCTTTCGGCCTAGGGCCCCAGGCGTAAAAACTTCTCGAGCTTCAAGGACTCGAGCGGTTTGTAATGCTGGGCGTAAGTCACTCGCTTGGGCTGCTCCAAATTCACGCCTTCGAGCAAGGCTTGACCGGCCGCATCTTGGCCCAACGCGAGGAATGCCGCCTCCACGCGCTGGCGCAGGGCTGCGGGCACACTTGGATGGGCCAGCACCGGGTGGGGCGTGTAGCCGGGCGACTCAAAGAGCACGCGCAACTCGGCCTGCACCGCGGCCGGTTCGCTCTGCAGCGTTTGATTGACCCCGCCGCCCGCTGCCGCGTCCCCTGCAATCACGGAGCGGTACACATTGCTGTGCGTTTTGACAAAGACCGGGGTGATCTCCACCTGCTGGCGCGCGAGCTCGGCGCGAATGAGCAGCGAGGCGGCGAAGGCATTCGGCGCCGGGAATGCCACCTTTTGTCCGCGCAGTTGATCGAGGCGCTGAATGGGGCTCTGGCGCGGCACGGTCAAGATGCCCGAGAGCATCTCTTGGCCATTGGCGAGCACGGGCACGTAACGCTGCCGCTGGTGGGCGAGCACGGCGTGATAAGGGTTGGCGTAGGCCCATTCGGGGCGGCCTTGGAGCAGCTGGATTTCAAAGTCGGGAATGCTCGGTGCGATCTTCAACTCAAAGCAGACCCGCGCGGCCTGTCCCACGCGCTCGAGCACAGGCGCCCAGGTGGCGTAAATTTTGGAGGCGGGAAACTGGGGCACCACCTCAAAGCCAAAACGCTGTTCGGGCTCGGCATGCCCAAGGCAAGCCGCCTGGGCGCTGATGAGCGCGCCCAAAGCCAACACGGCTGCTACTGCAATTTGTCTCATGTCGGGATCCTCAACAACGTCACTCCGATCCGCGGGCATCCCATTATGCGTGGGCTTGCCGTCCTTGGGGGGGATGTTCTGGATATCCCTGTGGCTAGCCCGTATGGGGCTGACATAATTCCGTACGGGCTCGCACGAGGCGGGTCTTTACCCATGCTGTGCTTGCCATGATCCTCCTCCTCATTCTGCTATTTGTACTGACCTACACCGCCATCGCGTTCGAGCACCCTCTCAAAATCAACAAATCGGCTTCAGCACTCGTTGGCGCTGGGCTACTTTGGACGGTCTACGCCCTGGGGGCCCCAGAGGGGGTGGCGGTTTCAGGCCAACTCTCCGAGAGCCTGATTGGCACGGCGCAGGTGATTTTTTTCCTGCTCGGGGCCATGACCATTGTGGAAGTGGTCGACGCGCACCAGGGCTTTGAGGTCGTGACCGAGCGCATTCGCACCACTTCCCTCACCGGTTTGCTTTGGATCATTGGCGTCGTGACCTTTTTCCTCAGTGCGATTTTGGACAACCTCACCACCACCATCGTCATGATCTCGCTGGTCAAGAAGCTCTTGCGCGATCGGGACGATCGTTTGTTCTTCGCCGGCATGATCGTGATTGCGGCCAACGCCGGGGGCGCGTGGTCGCCCATTGGCGACGTCACCACCACCATGCTGTGGATCGGTGGACAGGTCACCCCCGCGGCGATCATCCACACCCTGTTCTTCCCCTCCTTGGTGAACCTGCTCATTCCTTTGCTGATCACCACCTATGCCTTGCGCGGGCGTGGGGTGAATGCGCCAGAGGCCAGCGCAATAGACAACCAGGTCACCAGCACCGCCTTGGAGCGCAACACCATGTTCTTTTTGGGCTTGGGTGTGCTCGTGGCGGTGCCTGCCTTCAAAACCCTCACCCACCTCCCGCCCTTCATGGGGGTGCTCTTGGGGCTCGGGCTTTTGTGGCTGGTGGGTGACCTGATGCACAAGGACAAATCCTTCGAAGCGCGCACGCGGTTTGACCTGGCCACCGCGCTCTCGCGCATCGACATGTCCTCTGTCGTCTTTTTCATTGCCATCTTGCTCGCCGTGGCCACGCTCGAGCACACCCACATCCTCTCCCAGTTGGCGCAGTGGCTGGACCAAACGGTCGGGCGGCAAGACCTCATCGTCGTACTCATTGGACTTTTGAGCGCGGTGGTGGACAACGTGCCCCTGGTCGCGGCCTCCATGGGCATGTACCCCTTGAGCCAGCACCCTGCGGATAGCTTCCTCTGGGAGTTTTTGGCTTACTGCGCGGGCACGGGCGGCTCCATCCTCATCATCGGCTCGGCCGCCGGGGTGGCGGCCATGGGGCTGGAGAAGATCGAATTTGGCTGGTACGTGCGCAAGATCAGCGCCCTGGCCTTGGCGGGCTACCTGGCTGGGGCCATCCTCTACGTGCTCACGGTCGGGTAGCGCAAAACAGGCTTGCTAAACTCTTGGCTCCCTTCTTGTCCTGGAGTCCGAGCATGCAAGCAACCCCCGCCACCGATCGTCCTGTCGCCGTCGTCACGGGGGGCGCGCGTGGCATTGGCTTGGCCATTGGGGAGTGGTTTTTGCGCCATGACCACCGGGTGGTGTTGATCGACATCGACGCGCCCCCCCTTGAAGCCCCCGCCGCTCGCCTGGCCCGCCCCGATGACGTGCTCGCCCTGCACGCTGACGTTTCCCAGCCCGAGGCCGTGCAGCAGGCCGCCCATGCGGTCATGCAGCGCTGGGGGCGCGTGGACGCCTTGGTGAATAACGCGGGCGTGGCTGTTTTCAAGCCCGTGTTGGAAACTTCGTTTGAGGAGTTTCGCCACGTGCTCTCGACCAACCTCGATGGCGCTTTTCTGTGTTCTCAGGCGTTTGGCGCCATCATGGCCGACCAGCGCAAAGGCGCGATCGTCAACATTGCCTCCATCTCGGGCCTGCGCGCGAGCACGCTGCGCGTGGCCTATGGCACGAGCAAGGCCGCTTTGATTCACCTTACCAAGCAATACGCCGTTGAACTCGGCAACGTTGGGGTGCGCGTCAACGTGGTCTGCCCCGGCCCGGTCGAGACAGAAATGGCCAAACTCGTGCACAGCGTGGCCATTCGCTCCGATTACTACGACACCATTCCCATGGGCCGCTACGGCACGGTGGAGGAAATGGCCGAGACGGTGGGCTTTTTGTGCAGCGAGCGCGCGAGCTTCATCAACGGCCAGTTCCTCGCGGCCGACGGTGGCTTTGACGCCGCCGGCGTGGGCTTGCCCACTTTGCGTCGGCGCGCCACCGAGGCTTAATCCCCACCATGACCGAGAAAACCGCCTCGCCGCCGCACCTGCGGGTGGGGATGGTGTTCGTGCGCGGTTTGCTCTCGGGCTTGCTCGCGCGAGGGGTGGATTGCAGCCCCTGGTTGCGCACGGTGGGCATTGACCCCGCCGAGTTGATGCAAGACACGGTGAACGTGACCGCGCACCAATACGCCGAGCTCTTTCGGGTGCTCATCCGTGACCTCGATGACGAAGGCCTGTCCCTGCTCAACCGCCGCATGAAGCCGGGCTCTTTCGCCCTGCAAATGCGCGCCGCCGTGGGGGCCGAAACGCTCGAAGCCGCCATCAAGCGCATGCTCCATGTCTTGCGCCTGCTCAATGACGATCTCGAGTTCGTCTACCGTGAGACCGATCGCCTCGCGGGCTTGGAGCTGCATTTCCACGATCCGGAAATCGTGCAAAACCGCTTTGTGCATGAGCAACACCTGCGCATTTACTGGCGCGCCATGGCATGGCTCGTGGGCGGCAACTTGCCGGTGGTGCGCTTTGACTTTGCGTTTCCACGTCCGGCGTACGCAGAAGGGTACAACCGCATTTTTCCGGCGCCCTGGACGTTTGACGCTCGCTACACCGCCATGTGGTTCGAGCTCGAGCGCATGCAACACGCGGTTTGCCGAGACGACAACGCCATGCGCGAGTTCATCGCCCACAGCCCCTTTAACCTCATCCTGCCCCGACGCGATTTGGGCTATAGCGAGCGGGTGAGGGTTCACTTGCGGCATACGGTGCCGAGCTGGCCTGATCTGGAGGCCACGGCGCGCGTGCTCAATATGTCGCCCAGTAGCCTGCAGCGCCACCTGGCGGCCGAGGGCACGACCTTCCGTGAGCTGCGCGATCAGCTCAGGCGCGACATCGCCATCTTCAAGCTCAACACCAGCCAAACGAGCTTGGGCCACCTCGCGAGCGAGCTCGGCTTTGCCGATGTCGCCGCCTTCCAGCGCGCCTTCAAGAGCTGGACGGGCTATCCCCCCGGTGAATTCCGCCGCGCGGGCAAGAAGCCCGAACGCTAAACGCAATCTGACTTCGACAAAGCCTCAGGGCTTACCCGAGTCCGTGCGCGGGTTGCGGTTTTTTGCAATGCAATTGCGATCTTGCGCCATCCCCCCTCGCGCAGAAGACTCCTAGCATTGCCTCCGAAGAAACCACAACAGCGGAGACTCTGACATGCATACTGCGGCCAAGCTGCTGCAAAGACGCGAAGGCGATACCCGCACCGGGGCTTTGCTCAAGGCGGATCAAATCACCTTGCGCTTTGGCGGTGTGGTGGCCCTCTCGGACGTGTCGTTCGAAGTCGGTCACGATGAACTCGTGGCCCTCATTGGCCCCAACGGCGCGGGCAAAAGCTCGCTGCTCAACGTGCTCTCGGGTTTTTACAAACCGAGTCAAGGCCAGGTTTGGTTTGAGGGGCAGAACGTGACCCAACAACCCGTGCACCAAATCGCCCGCGCGGGCTTGGCCCGCACCTTTCAGGGCACGCACCTTTTGCCACGCATGAGTGTGCTCGACAACATCTTGGTGGGGCGCTTCATGCACATGCGCTCAAGCCTGCTCTCGGCTTTTGCTTACTACCCCTTCGCGCACCGCGAAGAGGTGGCGCACCGCGATTACGCCGAAGAAATTCTCGACTTCCTCGAACTCGAACACCTGCGCCACCACCCGGTGGGCACCTTAGGCTACGGTATACGCAAACGCATCGACTTGGGCCGGGCCCTCGCCATGCAGCCGCGCATGCTGCTGTTGGACGAACCCATGGCGGGCATGAACACCGAAGAAAAAGAAGACCTCGCGCGCTTCATTCTGGATGTGCGCGACGCCCAGCGCATCCCGATTGTGTTGGTCGAGCATGACATGGGCGTGGTGATGGACATTGCCGATCGCGTGGTCGTGCTCAACTTCGGCAAGAAAATTGCCGACGCCAGCCCTCAAGCCGTGCAACAAGACCCCGCTGTGGTGGCTGCTTACCTGGGGGAGTCCACATGAGCGAGCACGCCACTCAGCCCCAAACCCTGCCGCAATGGCTCTGGCACCATGCCAAGACGCGGCCCGACATGATTGGCCAGCGCCACAAGCGCGATGGCATTTGGCGCGAGTACAGCTGGGCGCAAATCGCCCGCGAGGTCGAGCGCATCGCCTTTGGCCTGCTCGCACGCGGCATTGAGCGTGGCCAGAGCGTGTTGCTCATTGGCGAGAACCGGCCCGAGATGTACTGGGGCGAATGGGCCGCCATGGCCATTGGCGCCAAGACCATCTCCCTCTACCCCGACGCCATCGAGTCCGAGATCGAATACGTCGTGACCGACTCGCAAACCGTCTGCATCTTTGCCGAAGACCAAGAGCAGGTGGACAAAGCCTTGCCCATTGCCAAACGCCATCCGCAAGTGCAGCTCATCGTCTGGTGGGAGCCCGGTGGCCTCTGGAATTACCAAGACCCCGTGCTCACCCAATGGGATGCCCTGGGGCAAGCCGGGGAGGCTTTGCGCGCGCAAACGCCGGATCGGGTGGCACAGGCCGTGGCGCAAGGGCAGGGCGAAGACATCGCCTTGCTCTCCTACACCTCCGGCACCACCGGCAAGCCCAAGGGCGTGGTCTCCACCCACCGCTGGCTCATCCACAACGCCGAGTTGCTCATCGACGCCTTGCAGGTGCATGAGGCCTGCGAATACCTCTCCTACATTCCGCTGGCCTGGGCGACGGAGCAATGGGTGGGCGTGACGATGGGGCTGATTCGTCCCATGCGCGTGAACTTTGCCGAGCAACCCGACCAAATCCAAGAGGCGATTCGCGAGATTGCCTCCGAGCTTGTCTTCTTTGGCCCCCGCCAATGGGAGAGCTTAGCCGCCAAGGTGCACGCGCGCATGCTCGATGTCGCGCCGTGGCGACGCAAACTCGTCGAACGCGCCGTGGCGCTCGGTCAGCGCGTGCGCGCAAGGGGCCCCCAAGATCCCGCGCCTGCCATGCTCGACCGCTTGCTCTTGCCCCTGGCCGAGGCCTTCGTGCTCGGGCCTTTGCGCGAGCAATTGGGCTTGAAGCGCACGCGCATCGCCATGAGCGGGGGCGCGGCCATCGCGCCGGACATCTTCCGCCTCTTCGCCGGCATGGGCGTCATGCTGCGTGCCACCTATGGGTGCAGCGAGTTTGGCGTCATCAGCGTGCACCAACAAACCACGGTGGACCCCGAGACCATTGGGACCGTGGTCATGCGCGACACGCCCGCGGGCCCCGGCGTGCAGTGGCGCATCAGTGAAGAGGGTGAATTGCAAGTGCGCCGTGGCCCTGGGTTCTCCGGCTACTGGGGCATGCCCGAGAAAACCGCCGAGAAATACGCCCAAGACTGGTTCCGCACCGGCGACGCCGTGGGCTTGGCGGCCGACGGCGATCAACTCATTTACTACGACCGCGTAGACCACATGAGCACGCTCGCCAATGGCGCGCGCTTCTCCAAGCAGTTCATCGAGGTGCGGTTGCGCTTCTCGCCCTATATTCGCGAGGTGGTGGTCATTGGTGACCACTCGCGCAATGCCGTCACTGCGCTCGTCAACATCGATGGTGAGGTGTTTGGTCGCTGGGCGGAACACCACGGCGTGAGTTTCACCACGTTCACCGATTTGTCGCAGCGCGAGGAAGTCATTGCCGAGGTGGCGCAGGCCATTGCGGCGGTCAACCGCCAGTTGCCCGAGGCCGCACGCGTGCGCCGCTTTGCCAACTTCCCCAAGGAGCTCGACCCGGATGAGGGCGAGCTCACCCGCACCCGCAAGCTCAAGCGCGACTTCATCGAGACGCGGTATCAGGCCATCATCGAGGCCATGTACGCCGATCAAGACGAGGTTGACATCGAAATCCCCGTGCGCTACCAAGACGGAAAGTCTGGGGTGTTGCGCGCCAGTGTGAAAACCCGCACCAGTACCGCTGCGGCACAGGAGTCCACGCCATGATGGATTTTCTCAACTACTTCGCCAACGGTGTGTTGCTCGGCCAGCTCTATGCGCTGCTCTCGCTCGGCTTTGTGGTCATCTACCGCGCGAGCAAGGTGTTCAATTTCGCGCAAGGTGAACTCATGCTGCTGGGCGCGTATTCGCTCTGGACCCTGGTGCTGGGGCTGGAGTTGCCCCTCTACGTGGCTTTGCCGCTGGCCTTTGTCATGGCCGCGCTCTACGGCTGGCTCATTGAGCGGCTCTTCTTTGAACGCCTCATTGGCGAGTCGGTGTTCTCCATGGTGATGGTCACGATTGGCTTGGTCATTCTCATCCGCGGCGTGGTGCTGGTGGTCTGGGGGGCAGGCGATCGCTCCTTCCCCGCCATTTTGCCCACCACGCCCATCATTGTGGGTGACCTGATCTTGCCCACTTCGCTGGTCATTGGTGCGGTCATCACCGTCATCTTTACCTTGGGGCTGTCCTACTTTTTCAACCGCACCCGAGTGGGCCTCACGCTCACCGCCGTGGCGGAGGAGCCCACCATCGCGCTGTCCTTGGGCATCTCGGTGCACAAGGCGGTGGTTTTCGCTTGGATGATGGGCACGGCCATTGCCACCATCGGCGCGATCATCTTCCTCAGCGGCCGCTCGCTCACCGTGCAAACCGCCGATGTCGCCTTTGCCGCACTGCCGGTGGCTTTGCTCGCTGGGCTCGAGTCCATCACTGGCCTCATGCTCGCGGGCGCAGTGGTTGGGGTGGTGCAGTCCTTGGTGGCGGCTTATGTGGACCCCTTGATCGGGGGTTCGGCTTCGAGCATCGTGCCCTTTGTGTTCATGCTCCTGATTTTGCTCGTGCGCCCAACTGGCCTCTTTGGCTGGCGGCACATCGAAAGGGTGTAAGCCATGGATCCGTCTGGAATTTTCTTCACCAGTTATGCCGGCGACCGCTCGCTGGTGCGCACCCGCGCGCAAGCCATCACGCTTTTGCTTTTCTTGCTCGCGCTCTGGAGCCTGCCTTTGTGGGGCAGTGACCGCATGGTGAGCATGGGCTACGCCATGTTCATCACCGCCATTGCCGTGGTGGGCTTGCAGTTGTGCACGGGTTATGCCGGGCAAATCAACCTCGGCCAATCGGCCTTCATGGGGGTTGGGGCCTATGGCGCGGCACTGATTCTGCATCGCACTACCGTGGATGTGAGCGTGGCCATCTTGGTGGCTGGGGTGAGCGCGGCGCTCTTTGGCGTGATGTTTGGCCTCACGGCGGCGCGCATCAAGGGCTTTTATTTGGCGCTCACCACCATCGCTGCGCAAGCCATCTTTCACTTCCTCGTCTTGAACTTGCCGGGCAGTTGGCTCGGTGGGGCCGGCGGGATTCATGTGGAGTCGGCAACCTTCTTCGGGGTGGCGCTCGACAACGACCGCGCCATCTACCTCTTTTCCTTGGGCATGCTCACCCTGATGGTGGCCGGTGCCTTTGGCATCGTGCGCTCACGCCACGGGCGCGCCTTCGAAGCGGTGCGCGACGACGACGTGGCCGCGGGCATGATGGGCATTCCGGTGGTGGCCACCAAGGCGCGCGCATTCCTGGTCTCCTCGTTCTATGCAGGCGTGGCCGGCGCCCTCTGGGCCGTGGCGCTGCGCCACGTCTCGGTCGAGCAATTCACGCTCTTTAATGCCATCTGGATGATTGCCATGCTCATCGTGGGAGGGCTCGGCTCCATTGTGGGCGCCCTCATTGGCACGGCCCTCATCCAGCTCGCCCGCGAAGGCGTCACCACCCTCGGGCCGAGTTTGATCGAGCGTTTTCCCGCCATTGGGCAGGACTTTCTATTTGCCTCGATGAACGTGCTGCTGGGCGCGATCATCGTCTTCTTCCTGCTCTTTGAGCCCAAGGGCATCATGCACCGCATCGAAATCCTCAAGCGCACCTACCGCTTGTGGCCGTTCCCGTACTGATCGTTTTTCAACCCCCTTTTCACCAACCATGAAGGAGACAGACATGCCAACGACTCTCAAAACCTGGGTCACCCGCAGCGCCATCAGTTTGACGCTGGCCGCGGGCAGCTGGACCAGCGCTTTGGCGCAAACCGTCTACAACGTGCCCTCGCTGTCAGATTTTTCCGGACCCTTCGCGTCCATCATGCCGGCGTTCGCGGAAGGCCGCCAATCCGTGCTCAACTGGTGGAACACTGAGGTGGGCACCAAGGTCGGCGTCAAGCTCGAGCTCAAACCATTCGATACGCGCTACGACACCGCGCAGACCGCCAGCCTCTGGCCAGGCGTGCTGGCCACCAAGCCCCTCATTGGCTTTATGCTCGGCGGCCCGGACACGGCCGCCTTGCAGCAGCGTTTGCCCACCGACAAAGTGCCCATGATTCTGGGCTCGGCCGCCAACGGCTTTGGCTGGCGTCCCAACCAGTGGGTCTTCTCCATGCGCCCCACCTTCATTCACGAGCTCGCGGGCTTTGTGGAGTGGTACCAAAAGACCAAGCTCAATGGCGCGCGTCCCGTCAAGCTTGCGGTCTTCACCACCGAGGCTTCGCCCACTTATGCCGACATCGGTAAGGGCATTTCCGCCTACGCCAAGAACAACACCGACAAGGTGCAACTCATTGAAGTGGTGTACGCCGAGCTGCAACCGGCCGACCTGACCTTGCAACTGCGCCGCGTGCTCAACGCCGGCGCGGAAGTGGTGATGGTGCCTTCCTCCTTGCAGCAGGCTGTGGCCGTCAAGCGCGCCATGCAGGCCCTGGGCAAGAACGTGCCCATCGTCTACAGCATGCACAACGCACCCTCTACCGTGCAGCGCATGGTCGGGGGCATGGATTCAGTCAACGGTGATTACGAAGCCCACTCGGCGGTGATCGCAGGCTCCGACGAAACCGAAGCCAAGCGCTTCTACGACTTGCTCGCAAGCAAGTACGGCCTCAAGCAGCCCTGGAACTCCTTCACCGCCATTGGCATTGGCCAGGCCATGGTGCTCGTGCGCGCAGTGGAAGCCGCCGCGAAGAAGTACGGCGGCGACAAGCTCACCGGCGAGATCATGTACAAAACCTTGGTCGAGGTGACTTTCCCCGCCAAAGACTTCAACGGTTTCTCTGGCGGTGAGCTCGATTTCTCGATCGAGGCGCCTTTCCCCACCAAAGACCCGCGTGTGAACATTGGTCAGGTGGTCAACGGCAAGCTCATCACGGTCGCGCCGGCGGTGCCCGCTCCCAAACTCGAAAAGTGGTGATCGGACGCGCATGAGCACGCCCCTCATTTCCCTCCAGAACGTGGAGGTCATCTACAGCGACGTGATCTTGGCCCTCAAGGGCGTGTCGTTGGAGGTGGCCCCCGGATCCTGCACCGCCATCTTGGGCCCCAATGGGGCCGGCAAGAGCACGACCCTCAAAGCCATCTCGGGCATGCTCGACGTGGAAGAAGGCGTGGTGGCTTCAGGTAATGTGTTTTTCGAGGGCCGCGAGGTCACCAACGCCAGTCCCCAGCACATGGTGGAGGCGGGCGTGGTGCACGTGGTCGAGGGGCGCAAGGTCTTGCGCCACATGACGGTCGAGCAAAACCTCATTGTGGGCGGTCATCGTATCGCCAGCCGTGGGGAGATGCTCGCCAACCTCGAGCGGGTCTACGCCATGATCCCGCGCCTGGCGGAATTGCGTCAGCGCACGGCTGGCTACCTCTCCGGTGGCGAGCAGCAACTCTTGCTCATTGGTCGCGCCGTCATGGCGCGCCCCAAGCTCTTGCTCATCGATGAACCTTCCCTCGGGCTCGCGCCCATGATGATTCAAGAGATCTTCCAGCTCTTGCGGCGCCTCTTGAACGAAGGCTTGTCTTTGCTCATCGTGGAGCAGCACGCGCAGGCCGCCTTGAACATCGCGCAGCACGCCTACATCCTCGAAGGCGGGCGCGTCATGCTGGAGGGCACCGCCGAGGCTTTGCGCAGCAACCAAGACATTCAGGAGTTCTACCTCGGTCGCCACGAGAGCGGTGAGCGCAAGAACTTCCGCGACATCAAACATTACCGGCGCCGCAAGCGCTGGCTCGGATGAGCGCCGCACCCGCGCGACGCCCACCCCCAAGGACGAACGACAGAGAGACCCTTCATGCAAACGCCCCGCCTCTACCAATACCCCTGGATGACGCCCGAAGTCGATGCATTTCGCGAGCAGGTGCGCCGTTACATCGCAGGTGAGTTGGTTCCCCATCTCGACGCCTGGCGCCGCCAAGGCTTTATCCCGCCGGAGGTTTGGCGGGGCTTTGGTGAGATGGGTTTTCTCCTGCCCGAAATGCCCGAAGCCTACGGCGGCTCGGGTGTGAGCAAGGCGTGGCAGCTCGTCGTGCAAGACGAGCTCACGCTCGCGGAGGTGCCCGCCGTCACCGGTGTGCACTCCATCGTGGCGCATTACATCCATGACTACGGCACGCCCGAGCAGCGCGAGCGCTGGATGAGAAAGCTCGTGGACGGTACCTGGCTCGCTGCCATCGCCATGACCGAGCCCGGCTGTGGCTCCGACCTCAAAGCCCTCAAGACCACCGCCCGCTTGGAGGGTGACACCTACGTGATCTCGGGCAGCAAGACCTTCATCACCAACGGCTCCACCGCCTCCTTGTTGGTGCTCGCTTGCCGCACGGGCGAGGCGGGCAGCAAGGGCGTCTCGCTCATCGTGCTCGAAACCGAGAACCTACCGGGTTTTCGGGTGGGCCGCCGCTTGGAAAAAATCGGCATGCACGCGGGCGACACCTGCGAGCTGTTCTTTGACGAAGTGCGCGTACCCGCGAGCAACCTGCTCGGAGGCGTGGAAGGCAAGGGCTTTGCCCAGTTGATGAGCCAGCTGCCCTATGAGCGGTTGCTCATTGGCGTGCCCGCCGCCGCCGTGATCGACCTTGCCTTGTCACTCTCGGTGGACTACACCCGCCAGCGCAAGGCCTTTGGTCAGCATTTGGCCGATTTCCAAAACACCCGCTTCAAACTCGCCGAAGTCGCCACCATCGCGCACGTCGTGCGGGGCTTTATCAATGATGCCATCCAGCGCTTGGTGGACGGCACACTCGACGACAGCGCCGCCTACATGGCCAAGTGGTGGACCACTGAGCAGCAAGGCAAAGTCGTCGATGAATGCTTGCAGCTCTTTGGCGGCTACGGCTTCATGAGCGAATACCCCATCGCGCGGCTCTATGTGGATTCGCGCGTCCAACGCATTTACGGCGGCGCCAATGAGGTGATGAAAGACCTCATCGCGCGTCCGCTCTTGGCTTGAACCTCATCTCGATTGCTATCACGGAAGGATCCCTATGAAAAACTCGGTCTATGTGGTGGGCGTGGGCATGGTGCCTTTTGCCAAACCCTCTTCCAGCCAGGGCTACCCCGACATGGCCTCGCAAGCGGTGCGCGCGGCGCTCCAAGACGCGGGCCTGTCCTATGCCGACGTCCAACAAGCCTACGTGGGCTATGTGTATGGCGATTCCACCGCCGGCCAGCGTGCGCTCTACGAAGTGGGCATGACGGGCATTCCGGTGGTCAACGTGAACAACAATTGCTCCACGGGCTCTACTGCGCTCTTCTTGGCTCGCCAGGCCGTGCAGTCCGGCGCGGTGGAGTGCGCGCTCGCCCTGGGTTTTGAGCAAATGAACCCCGGTGCCTTGGGCACCCACTTTAATGACCGCCCAAGCCCCTTTGAGCGCTTTGACCAAAGCACCGAGGAGCTTGTCGGTCATGCGGAAGTGCCCCTGGCCCTGCGCTACTTTGGCGGCGCGGGTTTGGCGCACATGCAAGAGTTCGGTACGCCCTTGGAGACCTTCGCCAAGATTCGCGCCAAGGCCAGCCGCCACGCCGCGAACAACCCGCTGGCCATCTTCCGCAACGTGGTCACCCCCGAGGAAGTCATGGCCTCGCCCATGATCTGGCCGGGCGTGCTCACCCGCCTCATGGCCTGCCCGCCCACCTGCGGTGCCGCGGCTGCCCTGGTGTGCTCGGAGGCCTTTGCCCAGCGCCACAACCTCGACCGCAGCGTGCGCATTCGCGCGCAAGCCATGACCACCGATCGCCCCGTCACCTTCGAGGCGCAGGACATGCGCGAGGTGGTGGGCTTTAGCATGGCGCGCGAGGCTGCGCAAAAGGTCTATGAGACAGCCGGCATCGGCCCCAAGGACGTGCAAGTCGTCGAGCTGCACGATTGCTTCGCGCAAAACGAGTTGTTGACCTACGAGGCCTTGGGTCTGTGCGAGCGCGGCGGGGCACGCCAGTTTGTGGATGATGGCGACAACACCTACGGAGGCCAAGTCGTCACCAACCCCTCGGGCGGCTTGCTCAGCAAAGGCCACCCCTTGGGCGCGACCGGTCTGGCCCAGTGCACCGAGCTCGTGCAGCAGCTGCGCGGCACGGCCGAGCGCCGTCAAGTCGAGGGCGCACGCCTGGCTTTGCAGCACAACCTCGGTTTGGGCGGTGCGTGCGTGGTCACCCTCTACGAGCGCGCCTGAGGAGCCCCACCATGATCGACAAAAAGTGGATCGGCCACGACTTGCAGACTTCCACCATGACCATCGAGCGTGGGCGCCTGCGCCTCTTTGCCAAGGCCATTGGCGAGACCGATCCGGTCTACACCGATGTCGAGGCCGCCAAAGCCGCCGGCTATCCCGACCTGCCCGCGCCGCCCACCTTCATCTTTGGCATTGAACTCGAATCGGGCTCGACCGATCGCCTCCTCAACCTGCTGGGCATTCCGTTTCGCAAACTCTTGCATGGTGAGCAAGGCTTCACCTATCACAAGCCCGTGTGCGCTGGTGACACCATCACCGTCAAGCCGCGCATCACGGAGATCTATGACAAAAAGGGCGGTGCGCTGGAGTTTGTCGTCAAGCAAGCCCAAGCCCTCAACCAAGCCGGCGAGCTGGTCGCGGAAATGCGCACCGTCCTCGTCTGCCGTCACTGAACCCGGAGCACGCCATGAATGCCAGCACGAACCCTATCCGCGTGGGCGATGAATTGCCCCCGCTGGTCTTCGGTCCGGTCAACCGCGCCACCTTGGCCCTCTTTGCGGGCGCCTCGGGCGACCACAACCCCATCCACATCGATGTGGACTTCGCGCGCGCCTGTGGCATGCCCGACGTCTTCGCCCACGGCATGCTGGGCATGGCGTGGCTCACGCGCCTGCTCACCCACTGGGTGCCGCAGCGGCGCCTGCGCAAAATCGACGTGCGCTTTGCCGGCATCACCCATCTGGGCCACATCATTCATTGCCGTGGCAAGGTCGTCGCCTTGGGCGAGATCGGCGGCGAGCCCTGCGCGCGCGTCGAAGTCGCCTCCACCAACCAATATGGCCAGACCAAGATTGCAGGCGAGGCCTGGATCGCGCTGGCCTGATTCGCTACCCATAGGAGAGAAAGCATGTCCCGCAAACTCGAAGGCAAAGTCGCCGTCGTCACAGGCTCAGGCCGCGGCATTGGCCGCGCCATCGCCCTCAAACTCGCCAGCGAAGGCGCGCGCTTGGTCATCAACGATTTGGATGAAGACCCCGCACAAGAAGTGCGCGAAGAAATCCGCGCGCTCGGTGGCGAAGCCGTGGTCTGCACCGGCAGCGTGACCGCGCCCGACTTCGCCGAGCGCCTCATGGGCACCACCGTCGATGCGTTCCAAGGGCTCGACATCCTCGTCAACAACGCGGGCTACACCTGGGACAGCGTGATCCAAAAAATGACCGACGAACAGTGGTACGCCATGATCGACGTGCACCTCACTGCGCCGTTTCGCATCCTCAAGGCCGCGCAGCCCATCATCCGTGCCCTGCACAAGGCCGACACCGAAGCACACCGCCGGGTGGTGCGCAAAGTGGTCAACATCTCCTCTGTGGCCGGTCTCTTTGGCAATGCCGGCCAAGCCAACTACGCTGCTGCGAAAGCGGGCATCACGGGCGTGACCATGACCCTGGCCAAGGAATGGGGCCGCATGCAAACCACCGTCAACTGCGTGGCCTATGGCCTCATCAAAACCCGCCTGACCGAAGCCACCGCCGACGCCCAAGCCACCGCCCACATCGAGGGGCGCGAGATCAAGGTGGGCGTCAACCCCGATCTCATGGCCATGATGGAGCGCAGCATTCCCCTGGGTCGCGGCGGCACGCCGGAAGAGGCAGCGGGCGCGGTGTATCTGTTTTGCATCCCGGAGTCCGACTATGTGAGCGGCCAGACCCTCATCTGCAGCGGCGGCCTCACCGGCATCTGATCATGGAGGTCGCCCACACCCTGCGCGATGGCATTGCCTGGTCGGTGCAAGACCAGGTGGCCCGCATCACCCTCAGCCGCCCCGAACGCGCCAACGCCATTGATTTGCCCACCGCTTTGGCCTTCTCCGAGGCCATCGAGGTTTGCTTGCGCGCGCAGCCCCGCGTGCTGGTGCTCGACGCCATCGGCCCGATCTTTTGTGCGGGCGGCGACATCCAGTCGTTTGCCCAAGCGGGCCCGAAGTTGCTCCAACTCGTGGCCGACATCCTCGAACCCCTGCTGCCGGCCTACCGTAGGCTTGCGAGCGCGCCATGCCCAGTCGTCACCGTGGTGAGTGGGCCCTTTGGCGGCGCGGGCCTGGGCTTGGCCCTGGTGGGCGATGTGGTGCTCGCGAGCACCACCGTCAAACTGCGCACCGGCTACGCTGCGCTGGGCCTCTCGCCTGATGTGGGCGCGTCCTACTTCCTCGCCCGCCGCGTGGGGGCCATGCGCGCCCAACGCTGGCTCATGGCGAGCCAACCCGTGAGCGCCGAAGAATGCCTCGCCGCCGGTGCGGTCGACGCCCTCTATCCCCCTGAGCAACTCGCCGCCGCAGCCGACGAATGGGTGCAACGTCTGCGCCAGGCCGCCCCCCAATCCATGGCCGCCATCAAGCGCCTCACCGCCAACCAAAACCTGCCCCTCGCAGACTACCTCGCCCTCGAGCGAGAAATGCTGGAGAACTGCGCCCAAACCCAAGACGCCCAAGAAGGCATCGCCGCCTTCCTCGCCAAGCGCCCACCCCGCTTTCAGGGCCACTGAGCCCCCGCGAACCCGCCAGACCGTGCTATACTCACGGTCTTACGCGGCTGTAGCTCAGCTGGATAGAGTACTTGGCTACGAACCAAGGGGTCGTGGGTTCGATTCCTGCCAGCCGCGCCATCTAAAGGGAAAGCCTCTGATGCATCAGAGGCTTTTTTCTTTTCGAGTTCGCAAATCGGGCCCCCTAATGAGGTTCTCGGCTCACCACCCCCCCCCCCGCTCAAGAGGCAATCGTCATGCGTTTGTGGGGGCTTGCCTTTCCCAAATCCAAACCCGTCCAACAGGGCGGTTTTAAACACGATAACCAATAAAAATACAATAATATTAAAATAATAATCTATAAATATATCTTAATTGCTATATTGAGGGCTGGATGATATTCAAATCACCCTTGAAAAACCAAACCCGTTAGGTTAAGCTATGCCCACGATTTGCTATAGCGCTCAAGCCCAAGCCAAACTGTTCATTCGGACGAGAGATGAGCACTGTGATCCGCATGTCCACGCATTCAATTTGTCTGATGGGTGGGAAGTCAAAGTGTTCTTTTCTTACGTGGGCTGTGACCCGGTGCATAACACTTTTGAAATTCTTGCGGGACAGCCAACGATGAGCCAAGTCAATACGGTCATTCGTGCCATGAACACGCACCTCATACGTTGTCGCCAGGTATGGTGGGAGATGTTGTCGTGCGTGTGTCTCACCAATCAGATGGTTTGCATAGACGCAAGAGGCGTTCTTCAACGCGCATCCCAAACGAACAAAAATGCCCTGCGCGTTCAAAGCGCCCAATACGACGTCGTGAGCAATTCAGTGCAATTCAAGGCGGTCGGCTCCAATCTGACCCACATCGGTAGCTGTCCATAAGGAAAGAAGATGCGCCAAAAACTTGAGATCACCAAAGCGGCCTATCAAAAAGCGCTTGAAGCCCACCACCATGCTCCCCGAAATCCCTGGCAGCTCGATGCGGTGCGCTACGACAGGGCACGCAAAAGCATCGTGCTGGTTTTTCCAACAAACATCTGCTTTTCCGTTCCGGTTGAACGGGTGCATGAACTCGCACACGCCAAAGTTAGAGATCTGGAGAGCATCTACCTGACCCCCTCAGGGGAGACCTTGGTTGTTGAGGGTGTCGATGCCTACATCAGTTCCAAAGGATTGATTAGCGATATTTTGGGGGCTCTCCCCAGAGAAATTCTCACTGCGAAGTTTGCTTCGATTGGCGGGGCAAAGCGCAGCGCCCTCAAGAAGAAAAGCTCCGTCGAAAATGGCCGCAAAGGGGGGAGGCCAAAGAAATCGGTGGTCTTAGTGAACGCGACGACAACGTGATGGGGGGCGACTTGTGGTTCAAGTCGCACATGGCTCACCCCCACTTCCCTAAAATCCCCCCATGAGCAAAGCCTTCACCCGTGAAACCGACGCCGCCGATGAGGACGACGAGGGCGGGGGCTTGCCGCCGCTGCCTGCGGGCAGCAAGAACTACCTCACGCCGGCGGGCTACGCGCGCTTGCGGGCCGAGTGGCAGCAACTCATGGACGTCGAGCGGCCCAAGATCGTGGAGATCGTGCATTGGGCGGCGAGCAATGGCGATCGCTCTGAGAACGGCGACTATCTCTACGGCAAGAAGCGCCTGCGCGAGATTGACCGGCGCATTCGCTTTCTCACCAAACGCTTAGAGATTGCCGAAGTAACCGATCCGAGCGTGCACCACGGCAAGGATCAGGTGTTCTTTGGCGCCACGGTGCGTTACGCCGACGCCGAGGGCGAGACGCGCTGCGTCACCATCATGGGCATTGACGAGGCCGAGCCCCTCGCAGGTCAGGTGAGTTGGATCTCACCCATCGCACGGGCCTTGCTCAAGGCGCGCGAGGGTGACGTGGTCAAACTCCACACCCCGCAAGGCGTGCAAGAAATCGAGGTGTTGGAAGTGACTTATCCGGCGCCCGAGAGCGTGCGCTGAGCCGAGACCACGGCGGGCACGCGACGCAGGCTCGCGAGCACCGATTGCAGGTGCTGCGCGTGCTCCACACTCACCACAAAGCGCAACTCCGTGGCCTCTTGTCCGCTCACCTGATCGGCCATGCTCACCAAGCTGATGTCGCCCTCGGCGCTGGTGATGGCCTGGGCAACGCGGGCGAGTACGCCCTTGCCATTGCGCACCGTGACCACGATGCCCGTCTCAAAGGCCCGCACGGGCTCTTCAGACCACACCACCGTGATAAAGCGCTCGCTGTCTTTGTGGCGCAGGCGCTGGGCCGTTGCACATTCCTCGCGGTGCACCACCAAGCCTTCGCCTCGGCCGAGGTAGCCCAAGATGGCGTCGCCAGGAATGGGGCGACAGCAGGGGGCGAACTGCACCGATGCGTTCTCGCTGCCGTCAATCACCACAGCGCCTTGTGAGAGGGTTTCGTGCGCGGTGAAGCGCTCGCGGCTCAAGAGCAAAGCGTCAGGTTTGTGGCCGCGCTCGGCCATGAGGGCGGCGAGGCGCTTGGCCACAATACTCGCCACGCGCTTGCCCAAACCAATGTCCGCAAGCAACTCCTCGCGGTTCTTGCTGCCCGTAAAGCGCAGCAGGCGGTCCCACAGGCCTTGGTTGGCATCATTGATGGGCGGCATGGTCTCAATGCCCTCTGCGCGCAAGGCCTGCGCCAGAAGTTTGTGCCCGAGCTCTTTGGACTCGGACAAAGCAAGGGTTTTGAGGTGATGCCGGATTTTGGAGCGGGCCCGACCGGTGCGCACAAAACCCAGCCAGGCCGGGTTGGGCGCGGGCACGGTAGAGGTGATGACTTCCACCACATCGCCATTGCGCAACTCGGTGCGAAGGGGCACTTGCTCGCCATTGATCTTCGCCGCAATCACCCGATCGCCCACATCGCTGTGCACCGCGTAGGCGAAGTCCACCACGGTCGCCCCGCGCGGCATGGCCATGATGCGGCTCTTGGGCGTGAACACATAGACCGCATCGGGAAAGAGATCGACCTTCACGTGGTCCCAGAACTCGGCCGCGTCGCGCGTTTCATCCTGAATGTCGAGCAAGGACTGCAGCCACTGCGTGCCCGTGGCCTCTTGCTGCGCGCTCGACGCCCCAGGCGCGCTCTTGTAGAGCCAGTGGGCCGCCACGCCAGACTCGGCCACCAAGTTCATGGCTTCGGTGCGCATCTGGAATTCCACGTTCAGCCCCGAAGGCCCCACCACCGTGGTGTGCAGCGATTGATACCCATTGATCTTGGCAATGGCGATGTGGTCCTTGAAGCGTCCCGGCACGGGCTTATAGACCTGGTGCAGCACGCCCAAGGCCGTGTAGCAGTCGATCACCTCCGGCAGGATGATGCGAAAACCATAGATGTCCGTCACCTGCGCAAAGCTCAAGTGCTTGGTGTCCATCTTGCGGTAGATGGAGTAGAGCGTTTTCTCACGGCCCGAGACGCGCACTTTCAGGCCCGCTTGGGTGAGGGCGTTTTCGACCTCTTGTTGCACCCGTTGCATGAGGTCACGGCGGCGCTGGCGCGCGCGCTGCACGGCCTTGGCCAGCACCTTGTGCCGCCAGGGCAAGAGGTATTGGAAGGCGAGCTCTTGCAGCTCGCGGTAGGTCTGGTTGAGCCCAAGGCGGTGCGCGATGGGGGCGTAGATCTCGAGCGTCTCGCGGGAGATGCGCCCCCACTTCTCGCGCGGCATGTCGCCCATGGTGCGCATGTTGTGGCTGCGGTCGGCCAGTTTGACCAAGATCACCCGCACATCGCGCGCCATGGCCAGGAGCATCTTGCGGAAAGATTCAGCCTGGTTCTCTTCGCGGGTGGTGAATTCGAGTTTGTCGAGCTTGGTCAGGCCATCGACCAGCTCCGCCACTTGGGAGCCAAAGCGTTCGACCAAGTCGGTCTTGGTGATGCCGCAGTCTTCCAGCGCATCATGCAAAAGTGCGGCGCACAGGGCTTGGGCATCGAGCTTCCAATCCGCGCATTGCGCTGCCACGGCAATGGGGTGGGTGATGTAGGGCTCACCGCTTTTGCGCAATTGGCCCAGGTGCGCTTCATCGGCGTAGCGGTAGGCTTTGCGCACTTGCTCCAAACCCTCGGGGCTCAGGTAGGCGAGCTTCTCGGTCAGGGCCGCAAACGAGGCCGCCACCGCGCGTGCGGCGGCAGGCGCTGGGGCTGCTGAGAGGGGCGGAACGACCGACATGCCCCTTACTTTAACCGTAATAAAAAAGCACCGCCATTGGGCGGTGCTTCTGGGCGGGGGTAGGGCTTGATCAGCCCGGTACCTTGCGCAGCATCTCCAAGCCCACTTGGCCCGCGGCAATCTCGCGCAGCGCAGTCACGCCAGGCTTGTTCTTGCTCTCCACGCGGGCGGTGTGGCCTTGGCTGAGCATGCGCGCGCGGTAAGTGGCCACCAGGACCAGCTGGAAACGGTTCTGGACTTTTTCAAGGCAGTCTTCAACAGTGATACGGGCCATGGGGAACTCCGAAAAAATTAGGTGAGGTTAAGGGCCGAAAACACATCGGCCCGGGCCTGGCGTTGGGCCAGGTACTTCAAACGCTGCGCATGCACAACGGCTTTGAGATCGAAGAGCGCGCGCTCAAAAAGTTCGTTAATTATAACGTAGTCAAAGTGATGCACCTGCGCCATCTCCTCGCGGGCATTTCGCAGGCGCAGGGCGATCACGTCTTCGGCGTCCTCGCCGCGGTTGCGCAGGCGATTCTCCAACTCTTGCAGGCTCGGGGGCAACACAAAAATCAGCACGGCATCGGGGTAGAGCTGCTTGATTTGGGCGGCACCTTGGTAATCGATCTCCAGCACCACATCGGCGCCTTGGGCAATGCGCGACTCAATGGCCATGCGCGAGGTGCCGTAGCGGTGCCCGTGGACGGCGGCCCATTCCAAAAATGCCTGCTGCTCGACCATGCGGGCAAATTCGTCGTCGGAGACGAAGTAATACTCGCGGCCGTGCTTCTCCTGACCCCGAGGCGGGCGGGTGGTGTGCGAGACGGAGGGCTGCACTTTGGCGTCGAGCTCCATCAAGGCCTTCACGAGACTTGATTTGCCCGCCCCGCTGGGCGCGGCCACCACAAAAAGGTTGCCAGGGAATTGTTCCATCATTCGAGATTCTGCACTTGTTCGCGAAGCTGCTCGATGAGCACCTTCATGTCCACCGAAATGCGGCTGAGCGTGAGCGTGGCCGATTTCGAGCCCAGGGTGTTGGCCTCTCGGTGCAACTCCTGAATCAAAAAGTCCAGGCGCTTGCCGATGCCCTCGGGGCGTCCATGGCCTTCGAGCAAGGCGCGCATTTCGGTGAGGTGCGAGCCCAGGCGGGTGAGCTCCTCGGCCACATCAATACGAATGGCAAAGGCGGTCGCCTCGGAGAGGGCGCGGTCCTGCGCCGCCTCGGGCATGGCCGTGCTCCCGGCGAGCCCCATGGCCTCCTGCCAGCGCTGCAAAAACCGCTGGCGCTGCTGCTCAACCAATTCTGGAATCAGGGGGGCGGCTTGGCCGGCCAGATTCGCCAGGGCCTCGATTTGCGCGCGCATGGCGCCCACCAGACGCTCGCCCTCACGGGCACGGGCTTGGCCCAGGGCGTCGAGCACGCGGTCCATGAGCGTCAGGAGCACAGGCCCCACTTGCTCGGGGGTATAGCGCGATTCCTGTCCCAGCCGCAGCACATCGGCCACCGACAGGGGGCGGGCCTGGGGTAAGTGGGCGCTAACTTTGGCTTGAAGCTCGGCCATGCGTTGCAGCCATTCCACACTCGGGGCTTGCAAACCTTGGCCTTCGCCCGCTTCGAGGTGAATGCGCAACTCCACCTTGCCGCGGCGCACATGCTGGCCGATACGCTCGCGCAAAGCGGTCTCATGCACCCGAAACTCGTCGGGCATCTTGAAACTCAGGTCGAGGAAGCGGCTGTTGACCGATCGGATCTCCACCCCCAGGCGTGCCGGAGCGGCACCCGGCGTGAGGCTCTCAAGGGGGGCTTGCGCACTGGCATAGCCCGTCATGCTGTGAATGGGCATGGGCGGTCAGGAAATAGACAATTGCACATTATCTCAGGCTCAGATGACCGAAAATGCCCCCTTTGCCCGAATCTGAATTGCCATGACCCATCCCTTGCCTTCGCGCCAAACCCGCGCCCCCGACCAACTCCGGCCCGTGCGCATCACACGCGGCTACACCATTCACGCCGAGGGTTCGGTGCTCATCGAGTTTGGTCACACCAAGGTCTTGTGCACGGCCTCGGTCGAAGAGAAAGTGCCCGGCCACAAAAAAGGCAGCGGGGAGGGCTGGGTGACTGCCGAGTACGGCATGCTCCCGCGTGCCACCCACACGCGCGGTGACCGCGAGGCCGCCCGGGGCAAACAGTCCGGTCGCACCCAGGAAATCCAGCGCCTCATTGGCCGCTCGCTGCGCGCCGTTTTTGACTTGCGCAAACTTGGCGAGCGCACCATTCACCTCGATTGCGATGTTCTGCAAGCCGATGGCGGCACCCGCACGGCCAGCATCACGGGCGCGTTCGTGGCGGCACAGGACGCCGTCAATGGCCTCCTCGCCCAAGGAAAACTCACCGAGAGCCCGATCCTGCAACCCGTGGCCGCGATCTCCGTGGGCTTGTGGGGTGAGCACGCCCTGCTCGATCTGGAATACACCGAAGACTCTGCCTGCGACACCGACATGAACGTGGTCATGACCGCGGCGGGTCATTACGTGGAAGTGCAGGGCACGGCCGAGGGCGCGCCCTTTACCCGCGCGCAAATGCAACAGCTCTTGGGCCTCGCCGAAAAAGGCATTGCCGAACTCGTCGCCGCCCAACGCGCAGCCCTGGCCCAAGCATGAAACAGATCGTGCTCGCCTCGAACAATCGGGGCAAATTGGCCGAGTTGCAAGCCATGTTTGCGCCCCTGGGCGTGGACCTCGTGCGCCAGGCCGATCTGGGCATCGGTGAGGCCGAGGAGCCGTTTCACACCTTTGTCGAGAACGCGCTGGCCAAAGCCCGCCATGCGGCGCGCCACTCGGGCCTGCCCGCCTTGGCCGACGACGCGGGCCTGTGCGTGGACGCTTTTGGCGGCTTGCCCGGCGTGCAAACGGCCTATTACGCCACCCAGTTTGGCTTACCCAAGGGAGACGACCACAACGTCACCGCGCTCTTGCAGCAAATGCAGGGCCAGACCCAACGCCGCGCGGCGCTGGTGAGCACCTTGGTGGCCCTGCGCCATGCGGACGACCCCGAGCCCTTGATTGCCGTGGGCCGAGCTGTGGGCGAAATCACCCAGGCCCCGATGGGCGAGGGCGGTTTTGGCTTTGACCCGGTCATGTACATCCCCAGCGAGGGCTGCACCTTCGCGCAAATGACGACCGAGCGCAAGAATGCCCTGAGCCACCGCGGACAGGCCGCCCGACAAATGCTCGCCCTCATGCGCGAGCGTTGGTTTTAAAGGCCATGCAAGACCTCGCCCACTACATGCGCCCGGGCACGCTGCAACTCGGCAGCCTCCCCCCCTTGGCGCTCTATGTGCACTTGCCGTGGTGCCTGCGCAAGTGTCCCTATTGCGATTTCAACTCGCACGCTGCGCCCGAGGCCTTGCCCGAAGCCCAATACCTCGATGCCCTGCAGGCCGATCTCGAGCACAGCCTGCCCCTGATTTGGGGGCGGGGGGTGCACAGCATCTTCATTGGTGGGGGAACCCCGAGCCTTTTCTCGCCGCAAAGCATCGAACGCTTGCTCAGCGATATTCGCGCCCGCGTGCGCCTAGAGGCCGATTGCGAGATCACCCTCGAGGCCAACCCCGGCACCTTTGAGAAAGACCGTTTTCGGGCGTTTCGCGCGGCGGGCGTCACCCGCCTCTCCATTGGCGTGCAAAGCTTCAATGACCGCCTCTTGCAAGCCATCGGACGCGTGCACGACGCGAGCCAAGCGCACGCCGCAGCCCAAGAGGCCGCCGAGTGCTTTGAGACCTTCAACCTCGACTTGATGTATGCCCTGCCCGGGCAAACCGAGGCAGAGCTCGCCCATGATTTGCAGCAAGCCCTCTCCCACGCGCCGCCGCACCTGAGCGTCTACCACCTCACGCTCGAGCCCAACACTTGGTTTGCCAAACACCCGCCGGTTTTGCCCGATGAGGACACAGCCTACGCCATGCTCGATCGCATCACCGCCGACACCCTGGCCGCGGGCATGCACCGCTACGAGATCTCCGCCTACGCGCGCGACGGCCACCGCTGCCGCCACAACCTCAACTACTGGCAGTTTGGCGACTACTTGGGCATTGGCGCCGGAGCGCACAGCAAGCTGAGTTTTGCGCACCGCGTGGTGCGGCAAGTGCGCCACCGCGACCCACGCCTCTACCTGCAAACCGCGCACGACCCCGCCCGCCCCGAACGCGCTGTGGCCAGCAGCACCGAAGTCAGCCGCCAAGACCTCCCCTTTGAGTACATGCTCAACGCCTTGCGCTTGCGCCACGGCTTCTCCCTGCAAGATTTTCAGGAGCGCACCGGCCTGCCCTTGAGCGCCATAGAGGCCCCGCTGCGCGAAGCCGAAACCCGAGGCCTGATCCACCGCGACTGGCAACGCGTCGTGCCCACCGAGCGCGGGTTTGACTTCCTGAGCGACCTCCAAAGCCTTTTCCTGCCCCCCGAGCCCGAGGGTTTACAATCACCCCCGCAAACCCATCTCACCTAGGAAGCGTGGCAGAGTGGTTGAATGCACCGGTCTTGAAAACCGGCGAAGGTTTACGCCTTCCGTGAGTTCGAATCTCACCGCTTCCGCCAGAACCCCAGTAAAGACGCCCCTTCAGGGGCTTTTTTATTGGCGACAAACTGCTGCGTGAGGCGATTAAGCAGTACGTCAAGCGTGAAGAGATGCGGGAATCGTTTCGTCAAGACGCCCTCCAAGCTCGGTGGCTGGCGATCACTCCCTGTCGCTCAGTCCAGCCCCTACCCCATACTTTCCTATTGGTTTCTACCTATACCTC
>VEQC01000158.1 GCA_018883455.1 Limnohabitans sp.
CGCGGGGGCTGTCTTTGAAGATCATGTGGTGATCAAGGATGAGGCAGGGCAAGTGGCGGTGGAAGAGCGCGGCGGGCTGGCCGTTTGCGATTGGTTCAAAGGGGTGAAAGCCGCGATTCATCAAAACCATGGCTTGTTCACCGCGAGCCGGCACAGCATTGAAGCGGCGGCATTTTGGTTCATGGCGTTGGAGCGCTGCTGCCGTCAGCAGCTGCTGGTCGAGGCCACCGGCCACAAACCCGTCATGGTGCCACCCGATCGATCGCGCTACAGCCGCGAGCATGTGGGCTCGGAATACATCGGCTGGCTCCACTTCCAACCGATTTACGACCATTTGGCGAAAACCCAGCCCGATATGTTCGCCTAATCGGGCAGAAGGCTTCGGGGTGTCCCTTGAGCCTGCCTGCAACCCGGAGCGATGGCCATGACGCTTGCCCAAATTCCCAGTCGTACAGACTATGTGGACGAGGTTTACAAGACCTTGCTCGATGCCATCAGTGCCGGCACGCTCTCCCCTGGCGAGCGCATCACGCAGGAGGATTTGGCCGAGCGCCTGCATGTCTCGCGCTCACCGGTCTTACAGGCCCTGCGCTTGCTCAAGAAAGACGGGCTCCTAGAGGACGCGGCGGGTCGTGGCTTGGTCGTGGCTCGGCTCGACCCGATGCGCATGGGGCACCTCTACCAGATTCGTGGTGCCCTCGATGCCCTGGCGGCCCGTTTGGCGGCAGAGCGTGGCATGAAGATTCCACGCGCCCTGCTGGATGCGGGACGCAAAGCCGCCGAGGGGACGGATGTGCAAGCGCTCATTGAAGCGGACACGGCCTTCCATCGAGCGATTTACGAAGCTTCCGGGAATCCCTACATTACCGAAACCGCGCAATTGCACTGGATTCATTTGCGCCGCGTGATGGGCGCAGTGTTGCAGCGTCAGGCTGGCCGAGAAGGCATATGGGAAGAGCATGCAGCCATTTGGCAGGCCATTGAAGAAGGTGACGCACCACGCGCGGCGCATCTGTCGGAATGTCATGTACAAATGGCTAGGGATTCTCTGGTGCCCAACTTGGAAAAAAACGCCTCTGAGCAGGAGAGAATGGCGGCTGTCTGAGGAAGTTTGTCATGACACCCGTTGCCGAATCTTATTTGCTGACCTGCGAAGTCCCGCTCTACTATTTGAAAAGAACCCGTTTGTGGAGCTTGTTACTGGGGCTGGCCAGTGTGGCGCTGGCGTCGAGTTTGTGGTGGATGCCCCCAGGGGGTAGCGGGGCGCAGGTGACCCACCCTCTGGCGTGGTGGCTTTTGGCCAGTCTGGCGGCACTGTCTGGGGGTATTTTGCTCTGGCGTAGCCTTGGAGGCGATTTGCTCGATGTGGTGGGGGTGCGTTTTCGTGCCGACGGCCTCGAGATTCTCTGGACCCATGTGCCCCAACTCTTGGCCTTGCGCATAGAGAAGCAAACGTTTTTGCGGTGGGACGAGTTGCAGGATCTGGTCTGGTATGAGCGTGGCAGTGAAGTCGCACTCAAACAAATGCTGCGCATTGAGTTGCGTGACAAACTTGGGATGCGATGCACTCGGGTGGACGTTCTGGTGAGTGACGAACGCAACCACAGCCGTTGCGAGAAAGTGTTGGCCTATCTGCCTTCCTCTGCACGCTTACCGGATTGGTTGGGGGGCTCCGGCGCACCCGTGCGCGGCTGCACCCCATCGCGTGCGGCCATGAGTGCTTGAAGGGCCGCTTTTTGGCGTGAACATCGCCGGGCATGCTTGCGAGGGGCGCGACGACCTGCTCTCAACCTTTGATAAGGCTTCATGACCTCCCAAATTTCGCTTAAAATTAGGCATTAAGTACCCATAAATGGCTTCCGGAAGTCAAATGTAGAATAAACGGAACTTATTTCAAAAATATGTAACCTAAAGAGTTGAAACAATAGCAATCTTATGCATAATCCGCATTACAAATGATCAATGAAGGAGTTTGCATGAGTCAGAATGAAATTTGGGGCCAGCCCGAGCGGATGCTCAAAGTCTTGCGCGCATTGGCGGCACTGCAGCGTTGGGAGGTTCGGGAAATACCGCTAATGCGCACGCTCTCCGGTCGACAACTGTATTTCGGCATCATTGCCCAAATGCAGCAAGGCTTGGAGGAGGCCATCCAGGTCGAGTCCCTCAAGGAGTTGTACTTTGGCAGTGGCATGAGTGTGAGCGAGCGGTGTGTGCGCCTCAAGTTGCGCGAATTTGAGCGCGAGGGCTTGGTGCGTGCGGAACGCAACAAGTCCGACCTGCGTTCGCGTAACTTGGTGTTGGATGAGACCCTGAAACAACAGATGGGTCAACACGCCGATGCGGCCTACCGATTGTTGGGTGAGGAAATCGTTGTCGTCGGATAAGGCGCGCGTGAGCCGCTTGCAACGCGTTCAGATCAGCATGCCACTGTCGTGCGCTGCTTTGATGAGTTGCAAGCGTGTTTTGACGCCGAATTTCTTGAACAGACGCCAGAGATGAACCTTCACGGTGTGAGGGCTGATTTGGAACAATTCCGCAATGCCCTGATTGGTACAACCACTGGCGATGGCGACGATGAGCTGCAACTGCCTTTCGGTGAGGGCTTGGGGCCGACTACGCAAGGCACTGGCCAATTCAGGAAAGCGCATGGTGACCAGCTTGTGCAGCTTATGAAAACATTGTTCAGGCCGCTGATGCCCATCGAGGTAGAGATCGGCGCCGTCAACGCGCAAGGAGGACTGGCCACGCGTGGTGCTGGCGAACAGAATCAGCAAGGACTTCGGACACTGATCCCTCAGGGCATAGAGTTGCTCGCCATTACGAATGGTGGGGGTGTTGAGCATGATGATGTCCGGTGGACCCTGGAGATGGATTGTTTGCTCGAGCATGGCCCATGAGCCCGACTGAATGCTCGCAGACTGCACCAAGCTGCGCACGAGGCGTGTACACGCCATGTGCAGCAGGGGAACGGAGTCGACGATAAAAATGTTCATGGGGCAAGGCTCGATAAAACCTGCTATGAACACTTTAGTGCAAAAAATGAAACTTGTGTAGGTGTTTGGCAATTATTGTCGGCATACCTTTCCATAGTGCGAATGGTATGCCGGTAATACGTTTAAGTTAAGGGTTCGGCAGGCGTGTCGGCCGCCCGTTGCGCAAACTCGGCTCGCAGGGCGCGCAGTTTGGCGCGAGGATCTTCTTTGACGGTGGCGACATCCAGCGACATTTCGGCAATAAAACGGCTGGGAGAGGCCTTGACCATTTCTCGCCCGCGCTTGCGCTGACGCACCCAGCTCACCGCCAGGGTCCGCTGCGCCCGAGTGATGCCCACGTACATCAGCCGGCGCTCCTCTTGCACCCGCTCGACGAGTTTTTGGGCATCGGCTTCCTCATCGTTCGAGAAGGGGAGAAGCCCCTCGTTGATGCCAACCAGAATCACGTGAGTCCACTCAAGGCCCTTGGCCGCGTGCAGCGTGGAGAGGGTCACGACATTGGCGTCCTTTTCACGCTCACTCAAAGAGGAAATAAGGGCCACGGTTTGCGCCACATCGAGCACGTGGGTGCGCTTCTGCATCACGCGCACGCCCGTTTCATCATCCACTTCCCCCCCGCAGCGCAAGGCCATCCAGTCGACAAACTCCAGTACATTGCTCCAGCGCGCTGCCGCAAGTTTTTCGCTGTCCTCGCTGTCGAACAAGTGACGTTCATAGCCAATATCGCGCAACCATTCCAGTAAAAAGGCCCGTGCAGCCTCGCTGCCTTCGGTATGGCGGGCACGGTATTGAAGATCATTGATCTCCCGCCCAAACTCCTGCAAGGCGGTGAGTGCACGTGCTGAGATCACGCTGGGGAGGCTATGGCTAAAGAGCGCTTCAAAAAGGCTGATGCGAAACTTCGAGGCAAAACTGCCTAATGCGGCCAAGGTTTGGTGCCCTACCCCGCGTTTAGGCGTGGTGATGGCGCGCAGGAAGGCCGGGTCGTCGTCGTTGTTCACCCACAGTCGAAACCAAGCGCAGAGGTCACGAATTTCGGCGCGTTCAAAAAAACTTTGGCCGCCGGAAACCTTGTAAGGGATATTGGCCTTGCGCAGTGCCGTTTCTAAGGCGCGGGATTGATGGTTAGCCCGGTAGAGCACGGCGAAATCACGCCATTCACGCCCGCCCGCGGCACTGGCGGGATCATGGCCCGCGCGCAAGGATTGAATGCGCGCGACGACGCGTTCGGCCTCGTGGTCCTCATGGTCCGCATCGACCACCCGAACCGGCTCGCCCTCACCCAGTTCAGAGAAAAGGGTTTTCGGAAAAAGCTTGGGGTTAGGGCCAATCACGTTGTTGGCGGCGCGCAAAATGGCGCTGGTCGAGCGGTAGTTTTGCTCCAGCTTGATCACGCGCAGGCGCGGGAAATCGAGCGGTAATCGACGCAAATTGTCCAGGGTCGCGCCGCGCCAGCCATAGATGGATTGGTCGGCATCGCCCACCGCCGTGAAGGAGGCGCGCGCGCCAACCAATAATTTGAGCAATTCGTACTGGGTGGCGTTGGTGTCTTGGTATTCATCGACCAACACATGCGCGAGTTGGCTCTGCCATTTCTCGCGCACCGCCTCATGCTCTTGCAGAAGTTTGAGGGGCAAGCCAATGAGGTCATCAAAGTCAACACTTTGATAGGCCGTGAGCCGCTCTTCGTAGCGCGCCATGATGAGCGCGGCCGTGCGCTCCACGTCGCTTGCTGCTTGGGCTGCGGCTTCTTGGGCGCCAAGCCCCATGTTTTTCCAGCGGCTGATGGTCCACTGCCATTGACGGGCCAAGGCCACATCGGAGGTGCCCCCGGCGTCCTTGAGGATGCCCAAGACATCGTGGCTGTCCAGAATGCTGAATTGGGGTTTGAGCCCAAGACTCTCGCCGTCTTGGCGCAACATGCGCACGCCCAGGGCGTGAAACGTGCAAATCAAGACCGATTGCGCGGCCTTGCCCACGAGCTGCCGAGCGCGCTCACGCATTTCGCTGGCGGCCTTGTTGGTAAAGGTAATGGCAGCGATGCGCTCGGGTGCGACACCCACTTGGATGAGGCGTGCGATTTTGTGGGTGATCACCCGCGTCTTGCCAGAGCCAGCCCCCGCGAGCACCAGGCAGGGGCCGTCGAGGTGGTTGACCGCGTCGAGCTGGGCGGAATTGAGGCCGGAGGACATAGGGGCGAAAGAAAGCGCAAACCGCGCATGATAGCGGAGCGAAGCAAGGCACAATGGAGGGGTGCTAAACATTTTTGCGGTCACGTTTCCATTTTTCGCGTTGGTTTTGGCGGGCTATGTCGCTGCCCATCGCCGCTGGCTCCCCCTTGAAGCCATTCCCGGGCTCAATGGCTTCGTGCTGTACTTCGCGTTGCCCTGCATGCTTTACCGGTTTGGCGCGGGTACACCACTCGACCAACTGCTCGATGCCAAGCTGTTGCTCGGGTATTTCATTTGCGCGTTTTGCATGGTGGTGTTTACCGTGGCCGTCAGCCTTAACCGACGCGTGCGCTGGAATGACGCTGCGTTTGGGGCATTGGTGGCGGCTTTTCCGAACACCGGTTTTATGGGCGTGCCCTTACTGGTGGCGCTCTTGGGCACGGGCGTGATTGGGCCAGCCATCATCACCATCGTGGTGGACATGCTGTTCACGACCTCAGCGTGTATTGCGCTCTCGCGATTGGATGGGGCCGATGAGCATGGCGCCGCGACCGCCGCGCGAAATGCCCTCAAAAGCGTCGTCTCCAACCCCTTGCCCTGGGCGATCGTGTTTGGGGCGCTGAGTTCGTACCTCGATTACGCCCTGATGGGCCCCGTGGGTAAGACGGTGGACTTGCTCGCCGATGCGGCTTCGCCCGTCGCTTTGTTCACGATTGGCGCCGTGCTCGCGCGCTCGCGCTGGCAGGTGCGTGAGAGCAATCACCCCCCGATTCTTTGGCGTGATTTCTTGCCGGTGGTGGGCTATAAGCTGTTGCTCCACCCGGTGTTGGTGCTCCTGGTTCTGAGCAGTTTGTCGCAATGGGGGGAGCCGAT
>VEQC01000159.1 GCA_018883455.1 Limnohabitans sp.
GGCCACCGAATGAGCACTGCGCCCACGCTGGTGCAGGGCTTGTCGGCCTTGGGGCTGGCGCTCTCGACGCACCAACAGTCACAACTCCAGGACTATCTGGCCTTGCTCCAGAAGTGGAACCGCGTCTATAACCTCACGGCCGTGCGCGATCCCCAGGACATGCTCACCCACCATTTGCTCGATTGCTTGGCGGTCTTGCCCGCCCTCGCCCGCTCGGGTCGCCACCCGCAGCGGGTGTTGGACGTGGGTGCCGGTGCCGGGCTGCCGGGGGTGGTGCTGGCCATCGCCCATCCCGAAATGGCCGTGACCTGTGTGGACACCGTGGCCAAAAAAGCCGCTTTTGTGCAGCAAGTGGCGCTGGAGTTGGGCTGCCCCAACCTGCGCGGCGCCCACGCCCGCGTGGAGCAATTGCAAGACACCTACGACTTGATCACCGCGCGTGCCTTTGCCAGCTTGGCCGACTTGGTGCATCTGAGCCAACACTTGCTCACCCCGGCGGGTTGCTGGATGGCGATGAAGGGCCAAGCCCCCACCGCTGAGTTGGCGGAGTTGCCGCCCGACGTCCGGGTTCTGGGGGTGGAGCCCTTGGTGGTGCCGGGCTTGGACGCTCAACGCTGTCTGGTCTGGCTCGGGCGTTGATACAAACGCCCCTGCCTCGCGTCTCGACCTAACGCCCATTTCCGTCGTTCCTGGGCTGTGTTTCACGTGAAACGGGCGTCCCACAGCTTCAGTCAGCGGATGGGGTTGGGGGATCTGCCGAGGCCCTCCCGCGTCTAGCGGGAGGCCTGCGAGCGTCTTTCCCGCGCCAGGTCTACCCCCGTACGCAGGGGCTGGCCACGGGGTTAAACTTGCACTCTTGTTTCTGGACTTTGCGTCATGTACGGCATCAGCGATTACCCCGCCTTTGTGGTGGCGGTTTTGGTCTTTCTGGCCATCCCCGGCCCCGGCAATCTGGCCTTGCTCACCAGCACGGCTTATGCGGGCGTGCGCGGGGGGTTGGCGGCCACGCTGGGGGTGATTGTGGGCGATCAAGTCTTGCTTTGGCTGGCGGTGGCTGGCGTGGCGGCGGTGTTGGCCGCAGCGCCCGAGGTGTTCGCCACGGTGCAGGCGGTTGGCGCCGTCTACTTGGCTTGGCTCGGTTGGCGGCTCTGGCGCACCCAGCCGGGTGACGCACCGGTGCTGCGCTTCAAGCCCTCGCACTTTTTTCGCCAGACCTTTTTCATCACCTTGCTCAACCCCAAGGCAATCGTGTTTTACATGGCGTTTTTCCCGCTCTTCATCGAGCCGGAGGCCAACCCCGGTTGGTCCACCTATACCGTGCTGGCCCTCACCATTGCGGCCCTCACCTTTGCCTATGGTCTGGTGCTGTGCGTGCTGGCGCAGCGCTTTGCCGCTGGGGTGCGGGCGCGGCCACAGGTCTCGGCCTGGCTGCATAAGCTCGCGGGGGGCATGCTCATTGGCTTTGGCCTCAAGCTGGCCCTGGGCAAATAATTTCGAACATTCTCAAAGGCAAGCGCATGGCCAAAGTTTTTTGTGTGGCGAATCAAAAAGGCGGGGTGGGCAAAACCACCACCACTGTGAATCTGGCGGCAGGGCTCGCCGCGGTGGGGCAGCGCGTGCTCATGATCGATTTGGACCCCCAGGGTAATGCCACCATGAGCTCCGGCGTGGACAAGCGCGAGCTCAGCCTCTCGGTGTATGAGGTGTTGTTGGAGTCCGCCAGCATTGCCGAGGCGCGCGTGAAAAGCAGCTGGGGCGAAGACCACGCCCGCCATCCCACGTACGACGTGCTGGGCGCCAACCGCGACCTCGCAGGGGCGGAGGTGGAGCTCGTCAATCAGGAGCGGCGCAACATTCGGCTCAAAGAAGCCCTGGCCCAAGTGGATTCAGAGTACGACTTTGTGCTTATAGACTGCCCCCCCTCTCTCTCCATGCTCACCCTCAACGCCTTGTGCGCCGCGCATGGGGTGGTGGTGCCCATGCAATGTGAGTATTTCGCGCTGGAAGGCCTGACCGATTTGGTCAACACCATCAAACAGGTGCACGCCAACATGAACCGCGATTTGAAAATCATTGGGCTCTTGCGCGTTATGTTTGACCCGCGCACCACCTTGCAACAACAGGTCAGTGATCAACTCAAGGGCCACTTTGGCGACAAGGTGTTCAACGCCGTCATTCCCCGCAATGTCCGCTTGGCCGAAGCCCCGAGTTATGGCTTGCCCTGCGTGGTGTTCGACGCCGCGGCCAAGGGTAGCCAGGCCTATTTGGACTTTGCGCGGGAGATGGTCGCGCGCGTGAAGACCCTCTGAGCAGCCACAAAAACAAGGAACGCATTCTCATGGTGACGAAGAAACCCAAAGGGCTTGGCCGTGGTCTTGAGGCCTTGCTCGGCCCCAAAGCAAGCCAGAGTGAAGCCGATGCCGATACGCCATCGAGTTTGCCGCTCGACAACCTCGTGCCCGGGAAATACCAACCGCGCACGCGCATGGATGAAGGCGCCCTCTATGAGTTGGCCGAGAGCATCAAGGCCCAAGGCATCATGCAGCCCATCCTCGTGCGCAAGCTCGCCACCGGTCCACACGCGGGGCGGTATGAAATCATTGCCGGTGAGCGCCGCTCGCGTGCGGCCAAGCTCGCGGGGTTGGAGACGGTGCCGGTGCTCGTGCGCGATGTGGCCGACGAAGCCGCCGCCGCCATGGCCTTGATTGAGAACATTCAGCGCGAGGATTTGAACCCGCTCGAAGAAGCGCAAGGCTTGCAGCGCTTGGTGCGCGATTTTGGTCTCACGCACGAGGCCGCCGCGCAAGCCGTGGGTCGCTCGCGCAGCGCGGCCAGTAATCTCTTGCGCCTGTTGCAGCTGGCCGAGCCGGTGCAAAACCTGCTCATGGCGGGCGATCTCGACATGGGCCACGCGCGAGCGCTCTTGGCGCTGGAGAAAGCACAGCAAATCACGGCGGCGCATCAGATCACGGCCCGTCACCTCTCGGTGCGCGAGGCCGAGGCCCTGGTGAAACAACTCGCTGCACCCGCCAAGGAGAAAACCGGCAAGGCGCAAGCCGCCAAATCACGCGATGTGTTGCGGGTGGAGGAAGAGCTCTCGGATTTGCTCGCCGCCGCCGTTGAGGTGCGTGTGAAAAAACGCGTCAAGCGCAACGGTCGGCAGGAAGAAATGGGCGAACTTGCCATTGCCTTTGGCTCGCTTGACGCGCTCAACGGGTTGATTGAGCGCCTGCGCGGCGTCTAATCCGCTCGGCCAAGCCGCCCCCCCCCACGATCGACCACTCATGCAACGAATGCTCGATCTCTTGGCGCTCTGGTTGGTGCCCCCGCGCCGTGCGGAGCGCCCGCCACAGGCTTCTCTGCTCGCGCTCACGCTCGCCTTGGCGGCCGTGAGTTGCGCGCTCTTTGGGTTCTTTCCGCACATCGGCTATTCGCACACGGTCTACCTCTTGGGCGGCGTGAGTTTTTCCCTGTTGTGGTACGTGCAGCGCAAGGATGGACTCGCGCATGAGATCTTGGCGCACATCACCATCCTGGTCTCACTCGCCGTGGTGCTTTGGGTCATCATGCACAGCGGAGGGGTGAACTCCCCCAAGATGGTCTGGCTCGGCATTCTGGCCTTGGTGCCGCTCTACACCCTGCCGCGCGTGCAGGGCTTTGCGTGGGTGGGCGTGGTGCTGGCACTGATTTGGGGTCTGTACGCCTACACCGCGCGAGGCTTTGCGGGTCCGGTACCCCAGGGCGATGCGGCGGTGCTCTGGGCTTGGCTCAATCGCGCCGCGATCATCAGCTGCCTTATGGTCTTTTTACTGCTCTACCGCGACATGCAGGAGGATGCCTTGGCCCAAGAGCGCCAGCATCAGGCCGAGCTTGAGGTGGCGCGTCAACGTCTGCTTCACACCCAACAACACAAGGAAGAGTTCATCGCCGCCGCAGGCCACGAATTGCGCACGCCCATGAACGCCATTTTGGGCTTGAACCCTGTGTTGCAAGACACGATCAAGGACGATCCCCAAGCGCTAGAGATGGCCGAAGTCATACGCCTCTCCACGGTACAGCTTTTGCAAGTGGTCAACAACATTCTGGATTACGCCCGCTGGCAGGCCGGGCGCTTGCAACTGCGCCTCGAGCCCTTTGACTTGCACGAAAGTCTGCGCGCGGTGTTAGCCCCGCACGCCCAACGCGCCCAAGCCAAAGGCTTGCAATGGACGTTGCAGTTTGACCCGCCGGCGGCCCAATGGGTGCGCCTGGATCGCTTGCGCGTGCAACAAATGCTCGACAACTTGGTGGACAACGCCATCAAGCACACCCCGCAAGGCACGGTGTCCGTGAGCGTCAAACTCGAACCGGATGCGTTGGTGCTCACTGTGCGCGACACGGGCGAGGGCATCGCGCCACAACGCCTACCCTCACTCTTTAACCGCTTCGCCCAAGCCGCAGACGACCCCACCCGTCGACACGAGGGCACGGGTCTGGGTCTCGCCCTGTGCAAAGCCCTGGCCGAGCTCATGGGCGGCACGATTTCGGTGGTGAGCACCCCGGGGGTGGGCAGCCGGTTTTGGATTCGCCTGCCCTTGAGCGAGCCTCCCCAAGCCGTGACGCAAGCCAAACCGAGCACCACCCTGCGCGAGGTGGTGGTGGTGGATGACAACAGCGTCAACCTCACGGTGGCGCGCCTCATGGTCAATCGCCTGTACCCGCAAGCCCAATGCACCTGCTTTGAGAGCGGAGCCGCCGCACTGGCCTACTTGGCCTCGCACCCCGTGGATTTGGTCTGGATGGATGTCTACATGCCCGAGCGCGACGGCATGGCCGTCACACGCGCGCTGCGCGCCCAAAGCGGCCCCAATGCCCAGGTACCGGTGCTGGCCATGACGGGGGCTGTGGGCGATGACGAGCTGCAAGCCTGCACCGAGGCGGGCATGCAAGGCGTGCTGGTCAAACCCTTGCAACTCGAGCAAATCGACACCCTGGTGCAAGCCGCCATGGCGTATCGGAGGGCGCCGCCATGATCGAGAACAAACCCAGCGTGTGGTGGGAAGCGCTCGTCGCGCGTTTCCCCGCGCCGTTCCGTGAAGGCAATCGGCCCTATGTGCTGGGGGTGGCCCTCTTGCTGCTCTTGCTCATGCTGCTCTCGGTCACGCGCAACCCCTACCCCAACGCCCATTGGGCGCCGATTCTGTTTGCCGGCTTGATCGTGGGGGGGTTGGTGGCCATCCGTTTACGCGCCCCTGAGGCCGGGGTTCTGCACGTCGTGGGCGCGGGCGGCTGGCTCATCCTCGCGCACGCGGCCTGGTTCGGTGGGGGGGTGTACTCGCCTCGCCTCGCCTGGCTGGCGTTGCTGCCCATGGCGCCGTTTTATTTGATTGGCTTGCGCTCCGCCTGGGCTTGGCTGATGGCGGCGCTCACCCTCCTCACCCTGAGCGCGCTCGCCACTTGGATGGGTTGGCTTGGCGCGCCGGTGAACTGGGACAGCGGCGCAACAGACCCTAGCGCTGCCGTCACGCACAGTTTGGTGCTGCTGTGCTTGGTCATGGTTCCGGTCATTCACGACAACAGTTTTCGCCGTCAACGCCAGGAGCTGCAACGGCGCAACGAGGAGTTGCGTGAACAAAGTCGCGCGCTCGAGGCCGCCGATCGCGAACGCAGCGCCTTCATTGCCTCGGTCAGCCATGAGTTGCGCACGCCCATGAACGCCATCATTGGCTTCAATGACTTGCTGCTGCAGCGCACCCTGCCGCCGGCGGCGGAGCCCATTTTGCGCGTGACGCGCCAGTCGGCAGACCATTTGCTCACCGTCATCAACGATGTGCTCGACCACAGCCAGTTGCAGGCCGGGCATTTGCGCATCGCGCCCGAGCGCATCGATTTACCCGAGGCCATTCGCCAAGGTTTTGAGCTCCTGCGCGTGCGCGCGGAAAACCAGGGGCTCGATTACCGCTTGCAGATTGCCCCCGACATACCGCAGTGGGTGCAAGCCGATCCGCACCGCCTCAACCAAGTGC
>VEQC01000160.1 GCA_018883455.1 Limnohabitans sp.
CACCTGACCCACGTTCATGCGGGAGGGCACGCCCAAGGGGTTGAGCACGATGTCCACGGGGGTACCGTCAGCCATGTAGGGCATGTCTTCGACGGGCACGATCTTGGAGACCACACCCTTGTTGCCGTGACGGCCGGCCATCTTGTCGCCCGGCTGCAAGCGACGCTTGACCGCCAGGTAAACCTTGACCATCTTGAGCACGCCTGCGGGCAATTCGTCACCTTGGGTGAGCTTCTTGCGCTTTTCTTCGAACGCCAAATCAAAGCTATGGCGGGTCTGCTCCATCGCGTTTTTGATCGATTCGAGCTGGTTGGCCACGTCTTCGTCGGCGGGACGAATGTCAAACCAGTGGAATTTCTCCACGCTCGCGAGGTAGGCCTTGTCGATCTTGGAACCCTTGGCCAGTTTGTTGGGGCCGCCGTTAGCGACCTTGCCGAGCAGGAGTTTCTCGATACGGTCAAAGGCATCGGCTTCCACGATGCGCAGCTGGTCGTTCAAATCCAGGCGGAAGCGCTTGAGTTCGTCGTCGATGATCTGTTGCGCGCGCTTATCACGCTGAATGCCTTCCCGTGTGAAGACTTGCACATCGATCACCGTGCCTTGCGAGCCCTGGCTCACGCGCAAGGAGGTGTCCTTGACGTCGGAGGCCTTCTCGCCAAAGATGGCGCGCAAGAGTTTTTCTTCCGGGGTAAGCGTGGTTTCACCCTTGGGCGTGACCTTGCCCACCAATACGTCGCCAGGCTGAACTTCAGCGCCCACGTAAATGATGCCGGAATCGTCCAGGCGGTTGAGTTGTTGCTCGGAGAGGTTGGGAATATCGCGAGTGATTTCTTCCGCGCCGAGTTTGGTGTCACGCGCCATCACCACCAATTCTTCAATGTGGATGGAGGTGTAACGGTCTTCAGCCACCACGCGCTCAGAAATCAGGATCGAATCCTCGAAGTTGTAGCCGTTCCAGGGCATGAAGGCCACAAGCATGTTCTGGCCCAAGGCGAGTTCGCCCAGGTCGGTCGATGCGCCGTCAGCAATCACGTCACCCTTGGCGATTTTGTCGCCACGCTTGACGATGGCACGCTGGTGAATATTGGTGTTTTGGTTGGAGCGCTGGTATTTGATGAGGTTGTAGATGTCCACACCCACTTCACCGGCTTGGGTCTCGTTGTCGTTGACGCGCACCACGATGCGGGTGGCGTCCACATAGTCCACCACACCCCCGCGATTGGCGGTGACCACGGTACCCGAGTCGATGGCCGATACGCGCTCAATGCCCGTGCCCACGAAAGCTTTTTCGGGGCGCAGCACCGGCACCGCTTGACGCTGCATGTTGGCGCCCATCAGCGCGCGGTTGGCGTCATCGTGCTCCAAGAACGGCACGAGGGAGGCAGCCACCGAGACGATCTGCGCGGGCGAAACGTCCATGTATTGAATACGCTCAGCACTGCAGAGGATGGATTCGCCCTTTTCACGCGCGGAGACCAGCTCGCCGGTGAGGCGACCTTCTTTGTCGAGGGTGGCGTTGGCCTGCGCGATCACGTATTTGCCTTCTTCAATGGCCGAGAGATAGTCAATCTCATTGGTCACCTTGCCGTCGATCACGCGGCGATACGGCGTCTCAATAAAGCCGTACTCGTTCAAGCGGGCATACAAGGCCAGGGAGTTGATCAAACCAATGTTGGGACCTTCCGGCGTTTCGATCGGGCACACACGACCGTAGTGCGTCACGTGCACGTCACGCACTTCAAAGCCTGCACGCTCGCGCGTCAGACCGCCCGGGCCCAAGGCCGAGACGCGACGCTTGTGGGTGATCTCCGACAGCGGGTTGGTCTGGTCCATGAACTGCGAGAGTTGGGACGCGCCAAAGAACTCCTTGAGTGCAGCCGAGATGGGCTTGGAGTTGATGAGGTCGTGCGGCATGAGCGGCTCTTGCTCTGCTTGACCCAAACGCTCTTTAACGGCTTTCTCGATACGTGCCAAACCGGTGCGGTACTGGTTCTCCGCGAGTTCACCCACGCAGCGCACGCGACGGTTGCCCAGGTGGTCAATGTCGTCGACTTCGCCACGACCGTTGCGCAGGTCGACCAAGATTTTCACAACCGAGAGGATGTCGTCATTGGTCAACACCATCGGGCCGTCCGGAGAGGGCAGGCCAACGCGAGCGTTGAACTTCATGCGACCGACACGGGAGAGGTCATACGTGTCGGGGTTGTAGAACAGACGCTGGAAAAGCGCCTGCACGGCGTCTTCGGTGGGGGGCTCGCCGGGGCGCATCATGCGGTAGATGGCCACGCGGGCGGCAAACTCGTCCACGGTTTCGTCCGTGCGCAGGGTTTGCGACATGTATGCACCCTGATCGAGTTCATTGGTGTAGATGCACTGGATGTCTTGCACACCCGCTTCGCGCAGCTTCTTGAGGAGGGCTTCGGTCAGCTCTTCGTTGGCCTTGGCGATGATCTCACCCGTGTCGCCATCGACGATGTTCTTGGCCAACACGCGTCCGACCAGGAAGTCTTCCGGCACGCTGATGTGCGTGGTGCTGGACTGTTCGAGTTCGCGGGTGTGACGCGCCGTGACACGCTTGTCCTTGGCCACCACCACTTTGCCGCTCTTGTCAGTGATGTCAAAACGCGCCACTTCGCCGCGCAAACGCTCGGCGACAAACTCCATTTGCGCGCCACTGTCCATCAAGCGGAAGTTGTCGTTCACAAAGAAGTTGGCGAGGATGGTCTCGGGCGTCAGGCCAATGGCCTTGAGCAAAATCGTCACCGGCATCTTGCGGCGGCGATCGACACGGAAGTAGAGCAGGTCCTTGGGATCGAATTCGAAATCGAGCCAAGAGCCACGGTAAGGGATGATGCGAGCCGAGAACAGCAATTTGCCTGAGCTGTGCGTCTTGCCCTTGTCGTGTTCAAAGAACACACCGGGTGAGCGGTGCAACTGCGAGACGATCACGCGCTCGGTGCCGTTGATGATGAACGAGCCCTTGTCGGTCATGAGGGGCACTTCGCCCATGTAGACCTCTTGCTCTTTGACTTCCTTGACCACTTTGGACTGCGGGGTCGAGGACTCACGGTCATAAATGATGAGCTGCACGCGAGCACGCACGGCAGAGGCATAGGTGAGGCCACGCGTCTGGCACTCGCGCACATCAAACGCGGGCTTGGCCAGGTTGTATTCGAGGTACTTCATCTCGACAAAACCATTGTGCGAGACGATCGGGAAAGCCGCTTCGAAAGCGGCTTGCAGCCCTTCCGAGCTGCGCTGACGGGGGGCTACATCGGCTTGCAAGAACGCGGTGTACGCGTCTTTTTGCATTTGTAGCAGGTAGGGGACTTCGAGCACGCTGTCGCGGCTGCCGAAACTCTTGCGGATACGCTTGCGTTCGGTAAAGGAATAGGCCATGAGATCTCCGGGCTTGATCTTTCAGGACTGAGGGAGGGCACCTACCGAAAGGCACTCTCAACTTGGCGGCTGGCCACTACCAGCGTTGGCTGACGGTTGCGCATTGCACGCAACCCGAACCAAGGGCTTTCTGCAGTCGGGTCAGAAAACACGGCAAAGGGGTCTGGGACCACTTTGCGGTGTGCTCTGCACACACGCAGGGCTCGACAGAGGCGAACCCTTTTCGTCTTTCGTTGGGGGCGGTGCGAAGCTTGAGTTCGCCAGGCCGCCTCGCAGCGACCCCGCCCCCGTCGAATTACTTGAGCTCGACCTTGGCGCCAGCTTCTTCGAGCTTCTTCTTGGCGGCTTCGGCGTCGGCCTTGGAGACACCCTCTTTGACCGCCTTGGGGGCACCGTCGACCATGTCTTTGGCTTCCTTGAGGCCCAGACCGGTGATTTCGCGCACGGCCTTGATGACGCCCACTTTGTTGGCGCCGGCTTCAGCCAGAACCACGGTGAACTCAGTCTTCTCTTCTGCTGCGGCAGCACCGCCGCCGCCGCCACCTGCGGCCGGAGCGGCCATGGCGGCTGCGCTCACGCCAAACTTCTCCTCAATCGCCTTGACCAGGTCGTTGAGTTCCATGACCGTCATGCTGTCGAGCGCGGTCAAAAATGCGTCTTTATCGAATGCCATTTTGATTTCCTAACAATAGATTTGAAACAATGGACACGGGCCCTTAAGCCGCCGCGCCCTCGCCTTTCTTGGCCGCCAGGGCGCTCAACACCACAGCGGTGCGAGACATCGGCGACATGAGCAAGCCACAAAGTTGAGCCAACAGCACTTCCTTGGTAGGAATGCTGGCCAACTGCTTCACGCCGTTGGCATCCAGGGCTTTGCCGCTGTAGACGCCACCGCGAATGACCAACTTGTCGTTGGTTTTCGCGAAGTCGGCCACCACCTTGGCGGCAGCCACTGCGTCTTCAGAGAAGCCATAGATCAGGGGACCGGTCATCTGGTCTGCCACCACTTCGAAGCTGCTGCCAGCCACAGCCCGGCGCGCCAGGGTGTTCTTGAGAACACTCAGGTTCACGCCCTGGCTACGTGCTTTCACGCGCAGGTTCGTCATGTCAGCGACCGTGATGCCGCGGTACTCCGCCATCACCAGCGTTTGAGCTTTTGCGGCGAGTGTGGTCACTTCGGAAATGACCGCTTCTTTCTCACTGCGATTCAGACTCAAGGTCTACTCCTTCAAAATGTGCCTTTGGTCTTGCGACACCCGGCACGCCTCATTGCAGCGGCCTGTCTGTCAGGAAATACATCCGTCGAGGCGGGACGCCATCTGCGTTGGCTGGGGGATTAAGCCTTGCGAACAAGGCGCCAACGGTCATGGATGGCCTGCTACCGGGGTTGGGGCCTGGTAGCAGCCCACCATATCGGGCGAGCCTCCGAGGAAGCTCGCCCAAATTTCACACTTACGCGCTCAAACTCTGCACGTCGACGCGCACACCCACACCCATGGTGGAGGACACGGCGAGCTTGCGCAGGTAAACGCCTTTGCTCGTGGCCGGTTTGGCCTTGTTGAGCGCATCAACCAAAGCGGCCAAGTTGCCCTTGAGCTTGTCGCTCTCGAAAGAGCGGCGACCGATGGTGGCGTGCACGATACCAGCCTTGTCGACACGGAACTGCACCTGACCGGCCTTGGCGTTCTTCACGGCCGTGGCTACGTCGGGCGTCACGGTGCCGACCTTGGGGTTCGGCATCAGGCCGCGCGGGCCCAGGATCTGACCCAGGGTACCGACGACGCGCATGGCGTCCGGCGCAGCGATCACCACGTCGAACGGCATGTCACCCGCCTTGACCTGGGCAGCCAAGTCGTCCATGCCAACCACGTCGGCACCGGCAGCCTTGGCTTCTTCAGCCTTGGCGCCTTGGGCGAACACGGCCACGCGCTTGGTCTTGCCGGTGCCGTTGGGCAGCACCACGGCGCCACGCACCACCTGGTCGGATTTCTTGGCATCGATGCCGAGTTGCACGGCCACGTCGATGGACTCATCGAACTTGGCAGTTGCAGCCTCTTTGACGATGACCAAAGCGTCAGCCAGTGCGTACAGCTTGTTGCTGTCCACTTTGCCGGCGAGGGCTTTTTGCTTTTTAGTGAGCTTGGACATTTACACGCCCTCCACATTCACGCCCATGGAACGGGCAGTACCAGCGATGGTCCGAACAGCTGCGTCCAGATCGGCAGCAGTCAGGTCTTTCATCTTGGTTTTGGCGATTTCTTCCAGCTGAGCGCGGGTGATCTTGCCAACCTTTTCCAGACCAGGCTTGGTCGAAGCCTTGTCGATCTTGATGGACTTCTTGATCAAAGTCGCTGCAGGAGGCGTCTTGATGATGAAGGTGAAGGACTTGTCTGCAAACGCCGTGATGACCACAGGCAATGGCAGGCCCGGCTCGACGCCTTGGGTCTGGGCGTTAAACGCCTTACAGAATTCCATAATGTTAAGGCCACGTTGACCCAATGCTGGACCAATCGGTGGCGATGGATTGGCTTTACC
>VEQC01000161.1 GCA_018883455.1 Limnohabitans sp.
GTAAAAGCCCAGCGCGGCGTGACCACTAACAAAAGAGCAGTTCTTCACACATTGGTCGGCGGGCTGCAGGGCCGGGGTAAAGCGCTGTGCCCCGCCAAAGTCCAAGACCTGCTCGGGGCGCGCGCGCCCCCAGTGGTTTTTCAGCGCTTCATTGACCACCCAACCCGGTCCCAGCAGGAGGGCGGCGAGCAAAAACAAGAGGCTGCGTCGGGCAGGCAAAGCACGCTTGGCGCGCGTGAAGCTCAGCAGGAGGCCCAAGATCAGCAGAGGCAGGATCACCAGTTGCAAGCGCGCGAAGAGCCAGTAGGAGGCTTGCACCCAGTCCAAATCATGGAGGTAGAAGCCGGCTTCGGGGGCGTAGGCCTGGGCCGAGACGCGCAAATCGATCTCCGGCCAAATCGCAAACAGCGCCAGGCTCAGCGCAAAGAGGCTGAGATCGCGGGGCAACAAGCGTGCCCGGGAGAGGCGGGAGGGAGGTGAGGCGTCCAAAGGCTAAAATGCGCTTGCGCGCAATGCGTTTTCGTGGGCAATCCTATCATTCACTCGTGAAGAAACTCGCGTCCGTCATCGGCATGGTCTTGGGGCTGGGTTTCTTGGCTTGGCTGGCTTGGGCGTTTCCGCTGGCCACCTGGCAGGAGAGCCTCTCGCTTTTACCCCCCACCACGCTCGCCCTGGCTTTGCTCGCCCTCTTGCTCACCTATGTGCTGCGCGCTTGGCGCCTAACCCTCGAATTCTCGGCCTTTCCCCTCTTGAGCCTGGCGCGCGCCCTGCGCATTGTGGTCCTGCACAACGCCATGCTCAACGTCATGCCTTTTCGTTCCGGCGAGTTGGCTTTCCCCTGGTTGCTCAAGCGGGTGGCAGCCGTGCCCCTCCTGCGCGCCACCGGCTCCCTGCTTTGGCTGCGGTTTCAAGACGCCTGCGTGGTGGCGCTGCTGGGCATTTGGGTTTGGCCCATGGACACCATGGGCTGGCGTCTCGTGCTCACACTGGGCTTGGTGATGGGCGTGCTGTTCGCCCACTTCATGCTACGCTCAGAGTGGTCTTTCTTGCGCACGGCCACGCAGGGCTGGCGAGCCAAGCTCGCCGCCTTGCAAGAAGGCTTGCGCCATGGCCAGCAACAGTGGCTGGGGTCGTGGTTGATCACCCTCGCCAATTGGGTGCTCAAGCTCAGCGTGCAGGCCGCGCTCTTGGTGTTGCTCTTGGACATCGCGTGGTCGCTGGGCTACAGCGGTATTTTGGGCGCCGAGCTCTCGGCTTTCTTGCCCATTCAAGGGGTGGCCGGCTTGGGTACCTTTGAGGCGGGCACGGCCCTCGCGCTCGGGATGCACGGCGTGGAATGGAAGCCCGCGCTCCAAGCGGCAGCGCTGGTGCACGCCGTGATGTTGTTGAATTCTTTGCTGTGGGCGCTCCTTGTGGGACAGCCCTGGCGACCCCTCCAAACTGTGGAAGATAGGCCCGCATGAACGCTCCCGCCCCCCTCAACCTCCCGACCGTCTCGGTCGTGGTGCCCATGTACAACGAGATCGACAACGTGGCCCCGTTGGTGCAACGTTTTGAGGAGGCCTTGGGCTCGGCCCCCTGGCCTTGGGAGCTTCTCTTGGTGGATGACGGCAGCACCGATGGCACCACCGCCCGTCTGCGCGAGGTGGCGCGCCAAACCGGCGATCACATTCGGGTGATCGAGCTGGCGCGCAACTTCAAACAAACCGCCGCCATGCAAGCCGGTATCGACGCCGCCCGTGGCGACGTCATCGTGACCCTCGATGGCGATTTGCAAAATGACCCGCTGGACATTCCGCTTTTGGTGGAGCGGCTGCTGCGCGAGGATCTGGATTTGGTTGCGGGCTGGCGCAAAGACCGCAAGGATGGTTTTTGGCTGCGCAAAGTTCCTTCGCGCATTGCCAACCGTCTCATTGCCCGTTTGACGGGCGTGCGTTTGAACGATTACGGCTGCAGCCTCAAAGCCTTTCGGGCGAGTTGCTTGCGCCAGATCCGCCTCTATGGCGAAATGCACCGCTTCATTCCCGCCTGGATCGCCACCGTCACCCACAAGGACCGCATTGCCGAACAGGCCGTACGCCATCACCCCCGCATCCATGGCGAATCGAAATACGGCATCTCGCGCACCTTCCGCGTGATCCTGGATTTGCTCTTCATGTATTTCATCATGCGCTTTCGGGCACGCCCGGGCCATTTCTTTGGGCTGATTGGCTTGGGCCTGATGGCCCTGGGGTCCTTGATCCTGGGTTATCTGTTCGTGCTCAAGCTCATGGGGGAGTCGATCGGCTCCCGCCCTTTGCTCACCCTGGGCTTTTTCCTCATGGTGGCGGGGGTGCAAATGCTCAGCACAGGCATTTTGGCCGAGGTGCTGGTGCGGGTGCTCTTTGAGTCGGGTGGCGCGCAATCCTATTGGGTGCGTGACCACGCCGAGCGGGCGCCTGAGGCGGGATGGCGTCGCCCATGAGGTTTTCCCCCGCGTCGTCGCCCCCGCACCTGACGGTGACGCGCGCGGTGGCTTGGCTACTCCTGGCCCTGGGGTTGCTGGGCTTATGGCGCGTATGGGTGGTGCAAGGCCTGCCCTTGTCGGTGGACGAAGCCTACTATGTCGCTTGGTCTAAAACCCTGGATTGGGGCTATTGGACCAAGCCCCCCCTCATCGCATGGTCCATCGCGCTGGCGCGCGAGGCGTGCGGGCCCACCAGTGCGTGCGTGCGGGCCGTGCCCCTGCTGCTTTACCCACTGAGCGCCTTGCTGTTTTTTGTTTTGGCGCGGCGGCTTCAAGACAACACCCTGCGGGCCCTGGGGGCTGCACTGGCCTTTGCCAGCTTGCCGCTGACGAGTTTTTACGGCTTGGCCGCGACCACGGATGCTTGGCTGCTGTTTTGCTGGATGGCCGCCATGTGCTTTCTGTGGGAAGCGCTCACGCACCAGCCCAAGGCCTGGCTGGGGGTGGGGCTTTGCGTGGGCTTAGGTCTCCTGGCCAAGTACTCCATGAGCGTGTTTGGCTTGTGCGCGTTCATTGCGCTCTTGCTCCCGCGCTGGCGTCACCATTGGGCGACGCCGTGGCCCTATCTGGCGGCCGGCGTGGCCTTGATGGTCTTCGCGCCCAACCTGATCTGGAACCTCCAAAACGGCGCGCCCACCCTGCGCCACACCGCAGAAATTTCCGCGGCTGGTGGTGGCTATCGGCTCAACATCGGCTCCTTTGTGGCGTTTGTCGCCGCCCAGTGGGTCATCGCCACCCCCATTTTGGTCGGGGCTTTTGTCGCGTCCTTTTGGGCTTCACCCAGCCCCGCACCTGAGCGGGCGCCGCGGGCCTTTTTGTTGTGCTTGAGCCTGCCCATGCTGGCCGTGATTGCCCTGCAGGCGCTGGCCGCACGCGCCCACGCCAATTGGGCCGCCCCCGCCTTGATCGGCGTGGTCATGCTCGGGGCGTTGCAACTGGGGCACAGGCGTGTTGCCTGGGCGGCGGTGTTTGCGTTCAATCTGGTCTTCGCCGCTGCGCTCTACCACTACCCCCTCTTGGTGGCCAAACCCCTGGGCCTACAGGCGAGCAAATACAGCGATCCCTTCTGGGGCCTGCGCAACTGGCCCGATTTCATCCATGGGGTTGAACGTGCGCTGGCCCTGCGGGGGCCAGCCCCTTCATGGCGTGTGGCCTCGGACGATCGCGCCGTGCTGGCGCAATTACAAGCCAATTTGAATTTACCCGCAGGAGCCGCCATGGGCTGGCGGGTTCAGGGGGTGGCCCAAAACCACTTCGACCAACGCTTTCCCCTCACGCTCACGGACACACCGGTGCTGTTGGTCACGCGCCAGGCGCCCGAGCAAGTGTTGCGAGATTTTCCCCAGGCCCAGCGGGTGGGTGAGGTTCGCAGCGAGGCCATTGCCGAGGCGGCATTGCACTACCCCCTGTGGTGGTTGCCGCTCACGCCTGGGCAGCCGTGACGCGTGAGCGCCAAGCGCGCCAAGGGGCGCCCTCGGCGCGCCACCACAGCGCGAGGAGCGCGAGCACCAAGGTGCCGCCATGCACGCCCGTGACCCACGCCACAAACTCTGCTCGCCCTTGGGTGATCCACGATTGACCCAAAGTGGCCATGTTGGCGTAGACCGCATAAATCAGCACCGCCAGCATGAGGTTGCCGCTGCGGCCCACGCGCGGGTTTGCGCGCGTGACGACCAGTCCCAAGAGCACCAGGTTGAGCGGTGCGAACGTCAAACCCATGCGCCAGGAGAGCTCGCCCAAATTGGCGAGGGTGGGTGATTGAATGAGCGCCAAGGTGTGCAAGGATTTGGCCGAGGGGCTGGCGTCGCCGGTGAGCGCCTCGCTCACTTGGACGCTCAATTGCGCAAATTCGCTCGTGCGCAACTCTTGTTGTTGGGCTTTGAACTCCACCCGCATGCCGTTGTCGAGCACCAGATGGCGGCTGCCGTCATCCGCTTGCACCAAGCGCCCGCTCTTGGCCGTGGTGAAGGATTCAATGCCGTGCTCGTGGGTGTAGATGAAGACGTTGCGCGCTTGTTGGGTCGCGCTCTCTTTGTCGACAAAAAACACGCGCCGGCCATTGGCCGACTCTTGGAATTGTCCGGGCTCTACCCGGTCAATGTCGCTGCGTTTTTCATAGCGCTCGCGCAATAGGTCCATCTGCTGGTGTGACCAGGGTTGCACGAACTGGGCAATCAAGGCCACACCTAGAAATACGGGCCAAGCAAAACGCAGCACTGGCGCGATCAATTGCATGAGGTTGATGCCGCTCGATTGCCAGATCACCATTTCGCTGTCGAGGTACATGCGCGAGAGGGTGCTCACCACGGCGATGAACAGCGCCAAGTTGAGGATGAGCGGAATTTGTCGCATCAAGGCAAAGGCGGTGATCAGTCCGACCTCGGAGGGGTCAATGCCCCCCACGGCGGCCCGTCCCAGGGTTCGGATCAAGGTCATGGTCATCACGATGGTGACCAAAACAATGACCGTCGCGCCAAAGCTGCGAGCCAATTCTTTGCGCAACGTGTTATCGAGCAACATGCGCGGGATTATCCTGTATCGCTGCCGCGCGCACGCGCCTGGGCTCCCCAAAGCGAGAGCCAGCCCCCAATGGCGAGCGCGACGAGCCAAATCAAGCCTTCGTCATAGCCCGTCTCTGGGTTCCAAAGCACCCCCAAGAGCCATGGCGCAGCCGCTCGTGCCAGCGCCAGCGGCACGCCCAGTAGGCCATAGAGGCTGCCCACCAAGTTGGGGGTGATGTACTGCGCCACCACCGTGCCTTTGACAATGGTGAGCATGCCGTTGCCGGCCCCATACAAGAGCACAAACGCCCACAAACCCACGCCGTGCGGATCCCACCACAATGCAAAGAGACCGACGGGAATCAGGCCCGGAATCCAGCGGTTGGTCACATGGGGGTCTATGTGGCGCTCGGTCACCAGTAAGCCAAAACGCCCCAGCACTTGCACCACCCCCACCCAGGCGGGAATCATCAACACCCAGAACTCCTCCAGCCGATGGCCGCGCAACAAACTCACCAAATGCGCGGGCAAGGCCGCGGTCACCCCCATGAGCACCACGATGAAAAACCCCAAAAACCAGAAGGTGGGGTTGCGCGCGTGCGGCCCCAGCGGTTCGAGCGCCTGGGGGCCCGCGTGGCGGGCTTTGATCTGGCGCTCATCCCGCAGGAGCCAGGCGTGCGCGGGTGCACACAACGCCAGGTGCAGCAAGCCCAGACCCAACGCGGTGTCGCGCCAGCCCCAGTGGCTCACCATCCAGGCGCACAAGGGGATGCACACGGTGCTGGCCAAGCCCCCCAGAAAGGTCAACACAATGATGGGGCGGCGAAACTGATCCGGGTAGCGACGGGTGAGCACGGCAAAGGCTGCCGGGTAGAGCGTGGCCGCCAGTCCCAGGCCCATCACGCCCCATGCG
>VEQC01000013.1 GCA_018883455.1 Limnohabitans sp.
ACCTTGGGTAGCGCGCTCTCGCGCTTTGTGCCTGCGCACCCCATCGCCGGCAAGGAGATGGCGGGGGTGGCGCACGCGGAAGCGGTGTTGTACCAAGATCGCCAAGTGATTCTCACCCCGCTGGCGGAGACCGATTCTGCGCTCGCCGCGCGGGCGCAAGCGCTTTGGGAGGCGGTGGGGAGTCGGGTCTGCCGGCTCAGCCCCGAAGCGCACGACGCCGCCTTTGCCGCGGTGAGTCATTTGCCCCATTTGGCGGCTTTCGCGCTGGTCAATGCCGTGGCGCGTCAGCCTGAAGGGGCGCAATACCTGGCACTCGCCGGCCCCGGGTTTCGGGACTTCTCGCGCATTGCCGCGAGTTCTGCGGCGGTTTGGGGCGATATTTTGTTGGTCAATCGCGAGCAGGTGCTGCACCAATCCCAACTCATGCGGGCCGCGTTGGCCGAACTCGAAGCGGCCATGAGCGCGGGGGACAGTGCGCGCTTGCGGGCCTTGATTGACGAAGCCAGCCAGACGCGATCGCGCTGGCGCCTGGGCGGACAGCCCACAGACCTCTGAGGACGCATGTACGCCACCGCTTTTCTGGATCTCCCGCCCCTCAACGCCGCAGAGGGCACGGTGACGCTGCCCGGCAGCAAGAGCATTTCCAACCGGGTTTTGTTGCTCTCGGCCTTGTGCGAAGGCACGACGGTGGTGCACGACTTGCTCGACTCCGACGATACCCGCGTGATGTTGGCGGCGTTGCGCCAGCTGGGGTGTGGCGTGGCGGTGGCGGGCACGACGGTGACGATTGAGGGCTTGGGTGGTCGCGCCTGGCCAGCGCAAGCGATTGAATTCTTCATGGGCAACGCGGGCACGGCCATGCGCCCCCTCACCGCAGCTTTGGCGGTGCAAGGGGGAGACTTCGTGCTCAAGGGGGTGCCCCGCATGCACGAGCGGCCCATTGGGGATTTGGTGGATGCGTTGCGCGAATTGGGTTGTTCCATTGACTACCTGGGCAACCCCGGTTACCCCCCGCTGCGGGTGGGGCGGCCGCAGTTGCAGTTGGACAAACCGATTCCGGTGCGCGGCGATGTCTCGAGCCAGTTTCTGACCGCACTGCTCATGGCCCTGCCCTTGGCTGCGGCTCAACGGGCCATCACGATTGAGGTGGTGGGCGAGCTGATTTCCAAGCCCTACATTGAGATCACTCTCAATTTACTCGCTCGCTATGGCATTTCGGTGCAGCGTGAGGGCTGGCAGCGCTTTGTGATTCCCGCTGGGAGCCGCTACCGCACACCTGGGACGATTCATGTGGAGGCGGACGCTTCGTCGGCCAGTTATTTCATCGCGCTGGGGGCGATTGCGCCGGGAGCAGGCATTCGGATTCAAGGGGTGGGCGCCGATTCGATTCAGGGCGATATTCGCTTCATGGACGCTGCCGCGCAAATGGGCGCGGCCATTGAGAGTGGCCCGAACTGGCTGGCGGTGCGCAGGGGCTCCTGGCCACTCAAGGGCATCACGCTCAACGCCAATGCGATCCCCGACGCGGCCATGACCTTGGCGGTGATGGCCTTGTACGCCGATGGGCCGACCACCCTCACGGACATCGCGAGTTGGCGCGTGAAGGAAACCGACCGCATTGCCGCGATGGCCAATGAGTGCCGCAAGCTCGGGGCGACGGTGGAGGAAGGTCCGGATTGGATTCGGGTGCACCCGCTCGCCCCTGGGCAGTGGCGCCGCGCAAGCATTCACACCTACGACGACCACCGCGTAGCGATGTGTTTCTCGCTCGCCGCCTTCAACCCCGACCGGGTGATGGTGCGCATTGAAGACCCCAAGTGCGTGGCCAAAACGTTTCCCGATTACTTTGAGACGCTCTTTGGTGTGGCCACGGCCCATGCAGCCGACATTCCCGTGATTTGCGTGGATGGCCCCACCGCCTCGGGCAAAGGCACCTTGGCGGCAGAGGTGGCGGGGCGATTGGGCTACCACTACTTGGACTCGGGGGCTTTGTACCGGGTGACCGCGCACGCGGCGATTTTGGCGGGCTTGTCGCTCGACAGCGCTCATGAAGAAGCGATTGCGGCGCTCGCGCGGGCCCTGCCCGTGCGCTTTGAAGGGGACACCGTTTGGTTGGGTGAGACGGATGTCACGGCTGAGATTCGCAGCGAGACGGGCGGCATGCGGGCGAGCCAAGTCTCGGCCTTGCCCGCGGTGCGCGCCGCCTTGGTGGATTTGCAACACGCGTTTCGCCGCTTGCCGGGCTTGGTGGCCGATGGGCGCGACATGGGCACAGTGATTTTTCCCCAAGCGCCGCTCAAGGTGTTTTTGACCGCCTCGGCCGAGGCCCGCGCGCAGCGGCGCCATCAGCAAGTGCTCGGACGTGGCCAGGAGGCCGATTACGCGACCTTGCTGGCCGACTTAGTCGCTCGTGACGCACGCGACACACAACGAGCCGCCGCGCCCCTCAAGCCCTCTGCCGATGCCCACGCACTCGACAACACCACGCTGTCCATTCCCGACTCGGTGGCGCAGGTGCTCGATTGGTGGGAAGCGGTGCGCGGTCTGAGTGAAAAATAATCACTAATAGTTATTTTCGCCGGAGATCGGACGCGGATCGGCCCCGTCTCGCGTTGCCACCGCCGGCCTGGGCCCTCTGCGGCTAGGGACCGGCGAGGGTGCAAAAAAGTTTGCAGTTGCATGGTAAATCGCTATAATTTGGGGTTCAGCTTACTGGGCTGAATTTGGGCCCCCACAGCTCCCGTCCGCGCTGCATGCGCATTGGCTTTGGGGTTCTCTCACTTAACCGCGGCGCTTTGCCGCAAACACCTCCGGTACAGACCACGTGGTCCAGCAATGGGGCTGGCCTCCTCCCTGCGACCGGACAAGGAAAATCATGTCTGAATCTTTTGCCGCCCTGTTTGAAGAATCCCTCAAGCGCTCCGAGATGCGCTCTGGCGAGGTCATTACCGCCGAAGTCGTGCGCATTGAACACAACCACGTGGTGGTGAACGCCGGTCTGAAGTCCGAAGCGTATGTGCCCATTGAGGAATTCAAGAACGACCAGGGCGAGCTCGAAGTCCAGGCCGGTGACTTCGTCTCCGTGGCCATTGGCAGCGTCGAGAACGGTTACGGCGACACCATTTTGAGCCGTGACACCGCCAAGCGCCTGGCTTCTTGGATGAGCCTGGAGAAAGCCCTGGAGTCGGGTGAGTTCGTCACCGGCACCACCAGCGGTAAGGTCAAGGGTGGTTTGACCGTGTTGGTCAATGGCATCCGCGCTTTCTTGCCCGGCTCGCTCATCGACACCCGTCCGATCAAGGACCTCTCGCCCTTCGAGAACAAGACCATGGAATTCAAGGTCATCAAGCTCGATCGCAAGCGCAACAACGTGGTGCTGAGCCGCCGCGCTGTGGTGGAAGCTTCCATGGGCGAAGAGCGCGCCAAGCTGATGGAGACCCTCAAAGAGGGCGCCATCGTCACCGGCGTGGTCAAGAACATCACCGAATACGGTGCCTTCGTGGATCTCGGTGGCATTGACGGTTTGCTGCACATCACCGACATGGCATGGCGTCGCGTGCGTCACCCGAGCGAGGTGGTGCAAGCCGGTCAGGAAATCACCGCCAAGATCCTCAAGTTCGACACCGAGAAGAACCGTGTGTCCCTGGGCCTCAAGCAGATGGGCGACGACCCCTGGTTGGGCGTTTCGCGCCGCTACCCCCAAGGCACGCGCATGTTTGGCAAGATCACCAACATCGCCGACTACGGCGCGTTCGTGGAACTCGAGCCTGGCATCGAAGGTTTGGTGCACGTCTCTGAAATGGACTGGACCAACAAGAACGTGGCTCCCAACAAGATCGTGGCCTTGGGCGACGAGGTGGAAGTCATGGTGCTCGAGATCGACGAAGACAAGCGTCGCATCTCCTTGGGCATGAAGCAGTGCAAGGCCAACCCCTGGCAAGAATTCGCGCAAAACACCAAGCGCGGCGACCGCGTCAAAGGCCCGATCAAGTCGATCACCGACTTTGGCGTGTTCGTGGGCTTGGCCGCTGGCATCGATGGCTTGGTGCACCTCTCTGACCTCTCTTGGAACGAGACCGGCGAGACCGCCGTGCGCAACTACAAGAAGGGCCAAGAAGTCGAGGCCATCGTGTTGGCCGTGGACGTGGAGCGCGAGCGTATTTCCTTGGGCATCAAGCAGCTCGACGCCGACCCCTTCACCACCTTTGTGTCGATCAACGACAAGGGCGCGATCGTGACCGGTAAGGTCAAGACGGTGGATGCCAAGGGCGCTGAGATCGATCTGGGCGAAGACATCGTGGGTTACCTGCGCGTCTCGGAAATCTCCGCTGACCGCGTGGAAGATGCCCGCAACGTGCTCAAGGAAGGCGATGAGGTCACTGCCGTGATCACCAACGTCGACCGCAAGAGCCGTGGCATCTCCCTCTCGATTCGCGCCAAGGACCAGGCTGACCAACAAGAAGCCATGGCCACTTTGTCGCAATCGGCACGTGAGAGCGCTGGCACCACCAACCTCGGTGCCCTGCTCAAGGCCAAGCTCGACAACAACGGATGACGCGCTCCGACCTGGTCGAAGCGCTGGCCGCCCGGTTCGGGCAGCTCACGCACCGCGACGCGGAATTCGCCGTCAAAGCCATGCTTGACGCGATGACCGAGGCGCTGGTGCGGGGGCACCGCATTGAGCTGCGCGGCTTCGGTTCGTTCTCCATCAATCGACGCCCGCCGCGCATCGGGCGCAACCCGCGCTCAGGCGAGAGTGTGGCGATCCCGGAGAAGCGGGTTCCCCACTTCAAACCGGGCAAGGCGCTGCGCGAGGCTGTGGACGCGCGGACACAAGAGTTGATCGCCCAGGGTCTGCTGAAAAAAGATTAAGTGACCCGCCAAGGCGTCGGGGCTAAAATTCTGGAGCACCCGGGAGCCGCCTTGAACCAATTGCTCAAGCCGCTTCAGTGGATACTGAAAGCGGCTATTTTTTTCACCCTCTTTGCCTTCGCGCTGAACAATCCGCACGAAGTGGTGGTGCATTTCTTCTTTGGCACGGAATGGCGTGCGCCACTGGTGCTGGTTGTGCTCATCGTCTTTGTGATGGGCGTGGCGCTCGGGGCCCTGGCCATGGTGCCGCGTTGGTGGCGCCAGCGGCGCATGGCCAAACTCGCCCCCCATGCGGACGCGGTGAGCGCTCCCCCTCCCCCCTCTCCTGTGGACACGCCCCATGGAGTTTGATTTCAGTTGGTTGCTGCTGGGCTTGCCGCTGGCGTTTGTCTTGGGATGGCTGGCCTCGCGCCTAGATTTGCGCCAGTTGCGGCTGGAGAACCGGCAAACCCCCAAGGCCTATTTCAAGGGCCTGAACCACTTGCTCAATGAGCAGCAGGACCAAGCGATTGACGCCTTCATTGAAGCGGTTCAGCACGATCCTGACACGTCCGAATTGCATTTCGCCTTGGGCAATTTGTTTCGCCGGCGCGGCGAATTCGAGCGCGCCGTGCGTGTTCACCAACACTTGGTGGCACGCGGCGACTTGAGCCAAGCCGACCGCGATCGGGCCCAGTACGCCCTCGCGCTGGATTACCTCAAGGCGGGGCTTCTCGATCGCGCCGAGGCGGCCTTGCGCAAGCTCGAAGGCACGGCCCACCAAACGCAAGCGCATTTGGCCCTGCTGGGTATTTACGAGCGCGCGCGCGATTGGACGCCGGCGAGCGCCATCGCGCAACGTTTGCAGTCAGCCGGCGCGGGGAGTTTTCAGCACCGCATCGCCCACTACCTGTGTGAGCAGGCGGCCACGCTCGCTTATCCGGCCGATGCGGCCACCATGGAGCGGCTCTTGCGCCAAGCCATCGAGACGGCGCCGCAGTCGCCACGGCCGCGCATGGCGCTGGCACGCTTGCAGCAACAGCAGGGCGCCCAAGCGGCCGCATTTGCCACCTGGACCACGTTGGCCCATGACATTCCCGCCGCCCTGCCCTTGCTCGCACGGCCCTTGGTCGAGTTGGCCGAACAAACCGGTCGCGTGGATGAAGCCCTGAATTTGCTTGGCCCCGCCTACGAGCGCAACCCCTCGCTGGATTTGCTCCAAGCCCTGGCGCAGTTGCACCGCGCGCGTGGCGATGCCTCCTCGGCAGAAGCCTGGCTGCGCCACCTCACGCGCGAGCGCTCTCTGGTGGCCGCCCATCATTGGTTGCGGGATTCGGGGCAGAACCTGCCCGAGCCCGTTTTACAAGCGTTGGAACGCGCCACCAAGCCGTTACAGCGCTACCGCTGCGCCGCGTGTGGTTTTGAGGCCAGCCAACACTTTTGGCAATGCCCAGGCTGCCAGGCCTGGGACAGCTATCCGGCACGCCGCGTGGAGGAACTATGACACCCAATCAAGCGCAACTGGCCCAAGCACGGGTACTCGTGGTGGGCGATGTGATGCTCGATCGTTATTGGTATGGTGCGGTGGACCGCATCAGCCCTGAAGCCCCTGTCCCGGTGGTGCGGGTGGCGCGCGAGGAAAACCGTTTGGGCGGCTGCGCCAACGTGGCCTACAACATCACCAGCTTGGGCGCGCAAGCGAGCTTGCTCTCGGTGGTGGGCGAAGATGAAGCGAGTCATGAGTTAGAGCGACTCTTGCACGACACCGGAATCACACCTTGCCTCGGGCGCGATGCGCAGCTCAAGACGACGGTCAAACTGCGCGTGATTGGGCGCCAGCAACAACTCTTGCGCATCGATTTTGAGAATCAGCCGCACCATGAGGTGCTGGCGGGGCAAACGGCGCTCTACCGCGAGCTTTTACCCGCGCACGGCGTGGTGCTGTTCTCCGACTACGGCAAAGGTGGCTTGGCCCATGTGGCGCACATGATTGAAGCGGCCAAAGCCGCGGGCAAGCCGGTTTTCATTGACCCCAAGGGTAGCGATTACAGCCGCTACCAAGGCGCCACTTGCATCACGCCCAACCGCGCGGAATTGCAGCAGGTGGTGGGGGATTGGCAAGACGAGGCCGATTTACAAGCCAAGGTTCAAGATTTGCGCCAAGCGCTGGCCCTGGACGCCATCTTGCTCACCCGCAGCGAAGAGGGCATGAGTTTGTATGACGCGCAGGGTCGACTCGATGTTCCCACTGTGGCGCGCGAGGTGTTTGACGTGACGGGGGCGGGCGACACCGTGATCGCCACTTTGGCCACGCTGGTGGCGTCTGGGCTTTCGTTGCGCGAGGCCCTGCCTTGGGCCAATAAGGCCGCTGGCGTGGTGGTGGGCAAATTCGGAACTGCAACCGTGACTTTTTCGGAGTTGATGGCATGAGAATCGTGGTGACTGGCGCAGCCGGCTTTATTGGCAGCAATCTGGTGCGCGGTCTCAACGCGCGGGGGATTGACGACATCATCGCGGTCGATGATTTGACCGAGGGTGACAAATTTCGCAACCTCGCGGACTTGCAAATTGCGGATTACGTCGATCGGGAATTGTTTTACGACCTCTTTGCCGAGGGGCATTACGGCAAGGTGGAGGCGGTTTTCCATGAGGGCGCTTGCAGCGACACCATGGAGAGCGATGGCAAATACATGATGGAGAACAACTACGCCGTCTCCTGCGATTTGTTCGCCTCTTGCCAGCAGCATGGCACACGCCTTTTGTACGCCTCTTCCGCGGCCACTTATGGCGGGAGCGAGCGTTTTGTGGAGAGCCCTGAGTGCGAGCGTCCGCTCAATGTGTACGGGTACTCGAAGTTGCTGTTTGACCAGCGCCTGCGCCGACTCTGTGGTGCGGATTTCTCAGGCGCCAAAACGCAGGTGGCTGGGTTTCGCTACTTCAACGTGTATGGCCCGCGTGAGCAGCACAAGGGGCGTATGGCGAGTGTGGCGTTTCACCAGTTCAACCAATTTCGCCAAGAAGGCCGGGTTAAGCTCTTTGGCGAGTATGGCGGATATGCGGCAGGATGCCAGGAGCGGGACTTTGTCTACATCGACGATGTGGTCGCGGTCAATCTCTGGTTTTTAGACCATCCCAACGCACGCGGCCTTTTCAATTTGGGCAGCGGTCGAGCCCAAACCTTTAACGATGTCTCCTTGGCCGTGGTGCAAAGCTTGCGCGGGGAGCCCAACTTGACCCTGCGTCAAGCCGTGGACGCGGGGCTGATTGCCTATGTCCCCTTCCCCGATGCTTTGCGTGGGAAATACCAGTGCCACACACAAGCGGATTTGACGGCTTTGCGCCAGGCGGGCTGCACGCATGCGTTTGCCGATGTGGCGACAGGGGTCAAGCACTACATGGACGTGCTCGCGCAATCGGCTTAAACCGCGCGCACTCAGACCCGGATCGGCACCCGGTGCGCCGTTTCTTCGTGCGCGCCTTGTGCGTCAAAACGACGCTCGTGTAACTCGATGTGCTCGGTGTGGCGTTGCACCAGCGTGCTGGCACGCGTGCCGTATCTCCCCATGCGCACAAAAACAGCAGAGAGGGCGCGTTCGCGCTCAAGTCCGACGCCTGTCTGGGGTAGCGCGGTGTCAGGGGCGGGCTGGTCGTTTTGCAGCAGTCCAAGCCAATGCATGGAGTTGAGCGTGGGATCTTGCAAGGCCGACTCCCACTGCTGCGCGAGCCACAGGCCCTTGGGCCAGGGCGCCAGAAAATCACCATTGGAGACCTGCCCTACGCCAGGGTCGAAGCGGCGCAAGCGCGCCTGCTGTCCCCGCCCTTCCAAGCCGAGCAGGGTTTGGCCATCAAAGACCAGCAGGTTAAAACCGTTGTAGCGGTGCGTTTGGGTGGCGAGTTGGTCAAGGTGGTCTTGCGCGCGCGAGTCCGCCGCGAGGAAGTCACGCACCAATTGCCCGCGCGTGGGTTTGTCGGGATCCATGGCATCGGGGGCGCGGAAGTTGGTGAGCGCGGCAAATCGGCCCGATTCGCTCACCCCCATCCAGCTGCCGCCACCGACTTGATCGCGGCCGGCCCAGATGGGGGCGTCGTCCCAACGCGCCAAGGGCAAGGTGGGGCGATCGTGAAATTCATCACGGTTACCAATGACAATGAGTGGCGTCGCAGCGTGTGGACGCCAGCACCAGGCGATCAGGCACATCAGCAGGAAAAGGGCTAGCCCCCACCGCGGTGGGTATAGAGGTCAAAGTGTCGCATGAAGGCGGCTTGCACGGGAGCGGGGGTTTGACCAAAATCGAAATCGACCCGCATGCGGGGAATGCGTGCGAGCGCAATGGCGCGCGGGGGCAGGACCTCCCAGCGCAAATGCAACTCGCCCGAGGTTCCACTGTCGCGCCAGCGCACCGCCACGCCATGCGGACCTTGGGTTTGCCATTCAAAGGGCGCCAAGGCCGTGGCCAAGGCACGTTGCCACTCGGATTCAGAAAACCCCATCTCGCGGCTGAAAACCGGGGACGCACTCCCGCGCATGGAACGCGTGGCCTTTAGCCACCCGCGATGGGAGGCCAAATGGCCAGCACATCGCCTTCTTTGAGGCAGGTGGTGGCACGCGCCTCCGGCGCGATGTAGTGGCCATTGACCAGCACCAGGTGCACCAGCTTGGTGGGCAAGCCGTAGGGTGCGATGATGTCCAAAATACTCTGCGTGGGCTCGACATCGAGCGGCACCTGATTGCTGGCCCGGTGTGCCGCAGGCAGGTAGTCCGTGAGGGTGGCGAAGAGTTTGAGGGTGATTTGCATGTCAGCGGCGGCGCGCGTCGGCGGCGCCCTGCCATTGGCCCTGCCCTTGCGCGCAAGCCAAGTAGGCTTCCATGAGCAAGGTGGGGTCTTGCAAAAGCTTGTCCTTCCACTCGCCCAGGCGCACTTGACCCTCGACGAGTCCGCGCATGGCCCCGACGTGTTCGGTCCAGCCCACGCTGTTGCAGCCGACCATCAGATCGCCGTGGAATTGCAGGCTGAGGTGACGCCCCTCGGCGGTGAGCGTGGCTTGTTGGCCACCAGAGACGCCTTGCCATTGGCCAAAGCTGGTCGAGATCAGGCCCAAGGTGTCGAGCACGTTGATCTGGGTCACGCCTTTTAAGGTGGTGTGTTGTCCCGCCATGTTGAGGGCGGCCACACGCGCTTGCTCCGCGGCGTTGGGCTGGATGGCGCTCACCACCGTACTGCCGGTGACTTTGTCAAAGGCTTCGGCGCAGTCGCCGGCGGCATAAATGCCGGGGACATTGGTTTGCAGGCATTCGTCGGTGAGCACGCCTTGAAGGCAAGTCACGCCGGAATCCTTGAGGAAGGCGATGTTGGGTTTCACGCCCGTGGCGCTGATGACGAGATCAGCGGGGAGCTTTTGGCCGTTGGAGAGGCGCACGCGCAAGGGGGCATCGGAGGGCTCGTCGCCCAAGCCAATGGACTGCGCGATGCGACCGACCAAACCGGGTGAGCCACCTTCGTTGGGCACGATGGCCTCCACTTTGGCCTGGGTGTAGACCTTCACGCCTTTGTGCTCGACCCAGTCGCGAATCATGCCGCCGGCGACGGGACCCATCATGCGCGGGACCATGCGGTCCCCCATTTCCACCACGCTCAGTTCCACGCCGCGGTTGGCAAGGGCCTCCATGATGATGCAACCGATAAAGCCGGCCCCCATTTGCACCACGCGTGCGCCGGGTTTGGCGAGCGCCATGATGGCCCGCGCGTCTTCCAAGGTCCAGCAAGTTTGGACCTGGGGGCTGTCGATACCAGGAATGGGGGGGCTCACGGGCTTGGAACCCGTGGCGATGAGTAAGGTGTCAAAGGAGAGGCTTTGACCATTGCTCAGTTGCACCACGCGGGCCTGGGCGTCGAGTTTTTCAGCACGTGCGGCCACTTGCTCGATGCGCAAGGACTGGTAGTGCGTGGCGCCTTTGCGCAGATAGGTTCCCCGCTCGTCGATGTTGCCCATCAAGAGGTAGGGAATGGCCATGCGCGAGTAAGGCGGCTCGGCTTCGTCGCCGACGAGCGTGATGCGGTCGTTGGGGGCCTGCTTGCGCAGGGTTTCGGCCGCAATGACGCCGGCCGGGCCGGCGCCCAGGATGACGTGGTGCTTCATGGATTAAAGACCCAGGCGTTGCTTGGTTTGGGCGGTCGGACGGCCTTCGCTGTCCCAGCCGCGCACCGCATAGTACTTGGGCAACATCTCGGGCAACTTGCTGACCACGCCTTTGCCTGGGCCGGTTTGTGCGGCCTCGGTCAGGAGACGCTTGGGCAAGGTGTCGTCGGCCTTGGTGAAACCCGCAGCGTTGTTGAACTCGCGCTCCATATTCCAGATGCGCTCGCCAATTTTCTCCAACTCCTCGGTGGTGTAAGCGTCGTCACACGCCGTTTGCAGTTGGGGCGCCAAATCGGGCAGGCTCCAAGCGAAGGTGGTGAAGATGCAAAGACCAGAAGAATCGAAAGCGGCTGTGGCGTCTTGGAAGGCCTTGACCAACTCGGGCTTGCCTTCGGACTCGGTGGGCTCGGTCTTGACCGGAATGCCCAGCACTTCGGAGGCGATGGTGTAGCCCCGCAGGTGACAAGCGCCGCGGTTGGATGTGGCGTAGGCCAAACCAATCCCTTGCACCACACGGCCGTCGTAGGCGGGGAACTCTTGGCCTTTGACGCTCATGGAGAGGTCGGGATGGCCGTACTTGGCGGTCAAGCGCTTGGAGCCCAAGCCAATCTCTTTGCCAAAGCCAATGCCTTTGGCGGTCATGTCGGCAAACTCGCACAAGGCCTTGGCCGAGCCGAAAGGCGCTTCGATGCCGATTTGCTCCTTGGTGAGCACGCCCATCTCATAGAGCTCCATGACGGCGCCAATGGTGGCGCCAAAGCTGATGGGGTCAAAGCCTTCTTCGTTGCAAATGAGGTTGGCGTATTGCAAGGCTTCGAGGTCATTCACCCCGTTGGCCGCGCCCAGCGCCCACGCTGCTTCGTACTCCAGGCCGCCAGAGGCGCCCCAGTACTCGGGCTTGTTTTGCACGGAGAAGTGGGTTTCATCAATCTTGCTGATGCGACCGCACGCAATGGTGCAACCGAAGCAAGCTTGGTTGGTCACCAAATGCTTTTTGCCGTCGGTGGCACGCGGGGTGGCCATGGCTTCGGCGGAAATGTCCTTCGCGCCTTCGAACTGAACGTCGCGGTGGTTGCGGGTGGGCAATGCGCCCACTTCGTTGATCACGTTCATGAGCACCTGCGTGCCATAAGTGGGCAAGCCCGAACCGGTGACGGCGTTTTCGGCGAGGATTTTCTTCTTCTCAGCCGTGACTTTGAGGAAGCCCTTGGGATCGCGAATATTGCCCACGCCCTTGGTGCCACGCACCGCGATGGCCTTGAGGTTCTTGCTGCCCATAACGGCGCCCACGCCCGAGCGGCCTGCGGCGCGGTGCAAGTCGTTGACCACCGCAGCGTAGAGCACTTGGTTCTCGCCGGCTTTGCCAATGGAAGAAATGCGCAAGAGGGGGTCTTGGTGCTCTTTCTTGAGCGCCTCTTCCGTTTTCCAGACGCTTTGGCCCCAGAGGTGGCCGGCGTCGCGCAGCTCAGCCACATCGTCGTTGATGTAGAGGTAAACCGGTTTGGCCGATTTGCCTTCGAAGATGATCATGTCCCAACCGGCCATCTTGAGCTCGGCACCCCAGTAGCCGCCCGAGTTCGAGCAGGCGATGGCGCCGGTGAGTGGCCCTTTGGTGATGACGGTGTAGCGACCCCCAGTGGAGGCCATGGTGCCCGTCAGAGGACCGGTAGCCCAAATGATTTTGTTGTCCGCCGAGAGGGGGTCGACCTTGGGGTCGATCTCGCTGATGAGGTATTTGCTACCCAAGCCGCGCGAGCCAATGTACTCGCGTGCCCATTGCATGTTGAGGGGTTCCGATTTAACGGTGCCCGCGGTCAGATTGACGCGAAGAATTTTTCCAGCCCAAGCCATGTTGATGCTCCAGTAAGGGGTTGTAGCCGAATCAGGCGGCGGAAGGTTGATTGCCGAGCTTGTCAGCCCATTGCTTCATGCGGTCGAGGCCCGTCCAGTTGGCATCGATGAACGTGATCGCGCCGGTGGGGCAGGCATCGGCACATGCCGGCTCGCCACCGCAGAGGTCACACTTTTGCACCTTGCCGGTTTCCTGAACATAGTTGACGGTGCCAAACGGGCAAGCGATGGTGCAGACCTTGCAGCCCACGCAAGTGGACTCGCTCACCACTTTGGCGCCTGTCGCTTTGTCGACCGTGATGGCCTCCACAGGACACGCATGCAAACACCAGGCCTCATCGCACTGGGTGCAGGTGTAGGGCACTTTTTTGCCTGTGTCATGGAAATCGAACACCTTGATGCGCGACTTCGCGGTGGCGAAGGTGCCGTAGTTCTCGTAAGAACACGCCATCTCGCACTGCAGGCAACCGGTGCACTTGTCCGGATTGATGTGCAGAACCTTTTGCATGGAAACTCCCGTGTGAGCTTATGAATGGATGTGCCTGTGATTGTTCACGTAGAAATTACCGACAAATCTAGGGATAACCCTAGTCGGAAAAATCAAGCGACGGGCACCCAGGCGCAGCTTGTTTTGAGGAGCGAAGGTGCGGTGGTGATGGGCGGGGATTTAGCGCGCATGGACGCTGGGAAAAAACAGCGGCTCACCGGCCACGCGATAGCTGGCTACGGTGGCTTGCCCAGCGGGTGAGACCAGCCAATCGGCAAATTTTTGGGCCAGTGCGGCCTTGGTGTGCGGGTGCTTGGCCGGGTTGACGACGATCACCCCGTAGGGGTTGAAAAGGCGCGTGTCGCCTTCCACCAAAATTTGTAAATCTTGGCGGTTTTTGAAACTCAACCACGTGCCACGATCAGCCAGAACATACGCCCCCAAGGAAGCCGCCATGTTGAGGGCCGGGCCCATGCCGCAGCCACATTCCTTGTAGCCCTTGCTGCGGGGTTCGGAAGCCCGGGATGCCTCGCTGCCGCGTGTCACTGCGGGATGGGCGTCGGGCCCCGCAAGTTGCCAGTAACGCATTTCCGCCGCGTGGGTGCCGCTCTTGTCGCCCCGAGACACAAACGGGCTCTGGGTGGACGCGATTTTTTGCAAGCCCGCCACGATGTCGCGCCCTTTGACTTTGGCAGGGTCGGCGGCAGGGCCGATGAGCACGAAGTCGTTGTACATCACGGGCATGCGTTTGAGGCCAAAGCCTTCGGCCACGAATTTTTCTTCGGCCACGGGGTCGTGGACGAAGACCACATCCGCGTCGCCTCTGCGGCCCATGTCCAAGGCCTGCCCCGTGCCCAAGGCGACCACTTTGACGTCAATGCCGCTGGCCTGTTTAAAGGCGGGTAACAAGTGGGCAAAGAGCCCCGATTGCTCGGTGGAGGTGGTGGAGGCCACGACGATGCTGCCCTGGGTTTGAGGCTGAGCCTGGGCCATGCGCCATGGCATGAGCAAGCTGGTGAGGATGGCCACGCCGAGGGCGAATGCCGTTTTTGTCATCCCAACTCTCCTTTGAGAAACGCATGCGCTTGCGGATGGGTTTGCGCCAAGGGCGCGTTGAAAAAAGTCTCGACCGGCAGATCTGCCAAAACGGCTCCGGCCTCGAGGTAGAGCACGCGTGTGGCGAGCCGTTTGACTTGGCCGAGGTTGTGGCTGGCAAAGAGCAAACCGGCTCCGGTGTTTTGGGACCAATCGCCCACGAGTTGTTCCACCTCGCGCTTGGCCTGCGGGTCGAGGTTGGCCGTGGGTTCATCGAGCAACAAAATCTGAGGTTGTTGCACCCAGGCGCGTGCGAGGGCCAAGCGTTGTTGTTGTCCGCCCGAGAGGGTGCGGGCCATTTGGGAGGCTTGCGCCGCCAAGCTGACTTGCGCCAAGGCGGTTTGCGCTTGTTGTCGTGCCTCTCGCCATGACGCGTGGCCCAGCCATGCGGCCAGGCGCACGTTGCCCAAAGCGCTCATGTGCCACATGAACGGGCGCTGGAAGAGCATGGCTTGGGTGGCGTCGGGGGCGCGCCAGACTTGGCCTTCGCTCGGGGCGAGCAAACCGTGCGCCAAGCGCAAAAAACTGCTTTTGCCACTGCCATTGGCGCCGACCAATGCGACGCGCTCACCATGCGCAATGTCGAGGGTGAGGCCGTGCAAGGCCACGCGCGCACCAAAGCGCAAGCCCGCGTTGTGCATGCGCAGCCACGCCGTCATAGAGCCCCCGCCTGTGGCCAACGGGCCGCGGAGTCGCCCTCCTCGCGCCAGCGCCGCAACGCCGCCATGAGAAGGTTGAGCACCAAAACCACCATGAGCAACACCAACCCCAAGCCCAGCGCCAGGGGGAGATCGCCTTTGCTCGTTTCGAGCGCGATGGCGGTGGTCATGACGCGGGTAAAACCGTCGATGTTGCCGCCCACGATCATCACCGCCCCCACTTCGGAGATCGCCCGGCCAAACGCGGCGATGACCACGGTCAAGAGGGCAAAGCGGGCATCCCAAGCCAGTAACAAGCTGCGCAAGCCCGGCCCCGCGCCGAGGGATTGCAATTGCTCGCCATGGGTGCGCTCAGCGTCCTCTACCAGTTGACGCGTGAGGGCCATGACCACGGGGAGGATGAGAACGGTCTGCGCCAGCACCATGGCTTTGAAACTAAAGAGCCAACCCAAAAAACCCAAGGGGCCGCTGCGCGAGAGCAGCAGGTATACCAACAAGCCCACCACCACCGAAGGCAAAGCCAGGGAGGTATTGAGCACTGAGAGCGTGAGCCCCCGGCCGCGAAAGCGCGCGACGCCCACCCAAGCGCCCAGTGGAATGCCCAACAGCGTGGCCAGTGCCGTGCTCAAGCCGCTGATCCAGAGCGAGCGCGCGACGATTTGCCAAAGCGCGGCATCGCCTTCTCGCAACAAGCTCAGGGCCGTGGCCAAACTCTCCCCCATGTGGGCACTCCCGCGTCCTCGCAGACGGATTTCAAAGTGGGGTATCGTAGCGATCCCCCGCCACAAACACGATATGAACCGCCGTGCATAGGATTGACCTGCACTACACCCTGCGCCCCCGTGAGGCTGCCGCCACGCGGCAGGACTTGCATCACCCGCTCATGCATTTGTTGCAAGCGGTGGCCGAGCAGGGCTCAATTTCGGCCGCCGCGCGCGCCTCGGGCTTGTCCTATCGGCACGTCTGGGGCGAGCTCAAACGCTGGGAAGCGCAGCTGGGGGAGACCCTCGTCGTGTGGAGCAAAGGCCAATCGGCCCACCTCTCCGAGTTTGGCCAGAAATTACTGTGGGCGGAGCGCCAGACGCAGGCGCGCTTGGCCCCCCAAATCGACGCGCTGCGCGCCGACCTGGAACGCACCTTTGCCGTGGCGTTTGACCCCTCGGCGCATGTGCTGCCGCTCTACGCCAGCCACGATGACGCTTTGCCGCTCTTGCGCGACTGGGTGGCCCCGCAAGGTCTGCATCTGGAGTTGCGCTTTTGCGGTAGCGTCGACGCCATTGGCGCGCTCAATGAGGGCCGCTGCACGCTGGCGGGTTTTCATTGTCTGCACCAACCCGACCGCGACTCGCTCACCGCCCGCAGCTACCGGGAGCGGCTCCAACCGGGACACCACAAGCTGATTGGCTTTGCGACGCGCAGCCAAGGACTTTTGGTGGCGCCGGGTAACCCCCTCGGGTTAAAGGGCTTGGCGGATGTGGTGACACAGCGCGCGCGTTTTGTCCGCCGCAGTTTGGGGACTGGCACCCGGGTTTTGCTCGAAGATTTGTTGCGACCGCTGGGGTGTTCATCGGAGGACTTGCACCTTCATGGTGCAGACGAGCCCTCCCACTCGGCCGTCGCGCTGGCAATTCGCAGCGGCGCGGCCGATGTGGGGTTGGGCCTGGCCAGCGTCGCCCAGGTGCATGGCCTGGGTTTTGTGCCGCTGGTGGAGGAGCAATACCATCTGGTTTGTTTGAAATCCGCCCTTGAGACGCCGCCATTACAGGCCTTGCGCAAACATCTGCAAAGCCCCGACTGGGCGCGAACCCTGGGCTCGCTTGCCGGTTACGCCCCTGCGGCGTCGGGCGCGGTTCGCCCGCTGAGGGGGGAATTGCCTTGGTGGACTTTTCGGCGCCCCAAGTGAAACCCCGTTCAGGGCACTGTTTTTAACGGGGAAAAGCCCGCTTTCAAGGCTAAAATGGCTGGTTTTTCTTTCTCGGAGACACGCCTATGTCCCCCTTACTCAAAATGGCCCTCGGGGTCGACAAAATCAGCCGTCAGTTCGGCAATGTGGCCTCGGTCGCGGTTTTGTTGGCTGCCGTGATATCGGCCGGCAATGCATTTATTCGCTACGGCTTTGACATCTCATCCAACGGTTGGCTGGAGATTCAGTGGTACCTCTTTGCCATGACCGTCATGCTGGGTGCGCCCCTCGTGCTCAAGCTCAACGAACACGTGCGAGTGGATATTTTTTACGGTCGACTCAAAGGCCATGGGGCCGTGTATGTCGATTTGTTTGGCTTGGTGGTGTTCCTGTTGCCGGTCATGGGCTTGATGGCCTACCTCAGTTGGCCCTTGTTCGTGAAGATGTATGTGACGGGCGAGATGTCGAGCAACGCCGGTGGCCTCATTCGCTGGCCGGCCATGCTCATGCTGCCTTTGGGCTTTGGCTGGATGTTCCTCCAGGGCTTGGGTGAAATCATCAAACGTGTGGCCTTCTTGCGAGGGGAATACGAGATGGACACCCACTACGAAAAACCAGTGCAATAAGCAGAGGAGCACACGATCATGCAAATGGAAAATTTCGCTCCCCTGATGTTCGCCGGGCTGGTGCTCATCATGTTGTTGGGCTTCCCCGTTGCCTTCTCATTGGCGGCTTTGGGCTTGGGCTGTGGCTTCTTCGCCATCAGCGTGGGTTGGTTCCCGGCCAGTTTCATGGCCAATTTACCGCTCAACATTTTTGGCATTCTCAGCAATGATTTGCTGCTGGCCATTCCCTTCTTCACCTTCATGGGCGCCATTCTGGAGAAATGCGGATTGGCCGAAGACATGCTCGACTCCATGGGCCAACTTTTTGGTACCGTGCGAGGCGGCTTGGGCTACTCGGTGATCATTGTGGGCTTCATTCTGGGCGCGATCACGGGCACCGTGGCCGGCCAGGTGATTGCCATGGCCTTGATCTCGCTGCCGGTCATGATCCGCTACGGCTACAACATGCGCTACGCCACAGGGGTGCTGGCCGCCTCGGGCACGATTACCCAGTTGGTACCGCCTTCGCTGGTGCTGGTGGTGATGGCCGACCAGTTGGGCCGCTCGGTGGGGGATATGTACAAAGGCGCTTGGGGCCCCTCGATCTTGCAGGTCTTGATCTTTGCGCTCTACACATTCGCGCTGGGCTTGATCAAACCCTCCCACGTGCCGGGCATTCCCAAAGAGGCCCGCACCATGGATGGTCTGCATTTGTGGCTCAAGTGTTTGCGCGGCATCATTCCTTCGGCCATCTTGATCTTCGCCGTTCTGGGGTCGATGGGCGGCCTGCCCTGGATGGACACCGCCATTGCCACGCCAACAGAAGCCGGCGCCATGGGGTGTATCGGGGCCTTGGTGCTGGCGGCCATCCATGGTCGCTTGACGCGTTCCTTGGTATGGGAAGCCATGCATGGGACGATGCGCTTGACCGCCATGGTGGTGTTCATTCTGATTGGCTCACGCGTTTTCTCCATGGTCTTCCAAGGTGTGGATGGCGCGCGCTGGGTGGAACACTTGCTCTCGGGTTTGCCGGGCGGCCAAGTGGGCTTCCTGATCGTGGTGAACATCTTCATTTTCTTCCTGGCGTTCTTCCTGGACTTCTTTGAGATTGCCTTCATCATCTTGCCCATGCTCGGTCCTGTGGCCGACAAAATGGGCATTGATCTGGTGTGGTTTGGTGTGCTCTTGTGTGTGAACATGCAAACGAGCTTCATGCACCCGCCGTTTGGCTTCGCGCTGTTTTATTTGCGCGGGATTGCCGACACGCTCTTCAAAGAGGGGCGGATTGCCAAACCCGTGCTCTCCAAAGACATTTACCTGGGCGCGGTACCCTGGGTGTTGATGCAAATCCTCTTGGTGGTGATTGTGATTTTTGTGCCCCAGAGCGTGACCATGTTCTTGGACAAAGAAGTGCAAGTGGACCTCGACAAGGTGGTGATTGAAGCCCCTGAGTCGCAAGAGGAGCCCGAGGAAATCAAGCTCGAGGACATCAAGCCGCCGAGCGCGGAAGATGAGCAGAAGAAGATTGACGAGCTCTTCAACCGCAAATGACGAACCTGGGACCTGCCCCTTTTGGCTATGTCCCTGAGAGCGGCACCCTTCGGGGTGCCGCTTTTTCTCGTCCCTACCAACTCCTGACGACCTTCATCGTCTTGGGGGCGGCCGTCTGGTTACTGGTCTTGTGGCAGCAAGGGGCGTTTGGCGGCGATACAGGGCTGGAGGGGTTGCGCCAAGCGGGCTGGTTTGTGCTGGGCTGGTGCTTGCTGGCTTGGAGCGGCGGTTTTGTGTGGACCAGCCAAGTGCGCCTGGACGAGCGCGGCGTTTTTCAGAACTGGGTCTGGGACAAGCAGCAAGACTATGCGGACATGGCCATGGCGCACTTGTTTCGCGTGCGCGGACTGGAATGGCTCATTGCCCCCCGTTTTTATGTGCGCAGCCTCTCGGGCAAACGCACCGTGTTCTATGTGGCTGATCCGGCCTTGCTGGAGGAGTGCGCGCGCATGGCGCAAGCCTTGAGGAGCGTCAGAGGGTTTTGAGCCGGACAAGAAAAAACCGCGCCTAGGCGCGGTTTTGGTTTTCGCCACGCCCCACGCCCTGACGGGCGAGAGGCGCAGAGCGTTCAGACCCTCAGAGCTTTTGCGCTTGCATGAAGGTGTCGAAACGCGCTTCGGTGAAGCGGAACCAGAGGTTTTGCTCGGCGCGGAACTTGGAGTAGTCGCTGTAGACCTTTTTCCAGCTCTCGTTCTTGGCGCTGATTTCCTCGTAGAACGCCATGGACTCTTTGAAGGCCGCGGCCATCACGTCTTTCGGGAACTCGCGCAGCTTGGCGCCGTTGGCCACGAGTTGCTTGAGCGCGGTGGGGTTGCGGGCGTCGTACTTGGCCTGCATGTCGGAGTGGGCTTGCGCGCAAGCGGCTTCGACAATCGCCTTGTACTCGGGGGGGAGGCTGTTGAAGGCCTTGTCGTTGATGAAGAAGTCGAGCTGCGGACCACCTTCCCACCAGCCGGGGTAGTAGTAGAAGGGAGCGACTTTGTTCAAGCCGAGCTTGAGATCGTCATAAGGACCCACCCACTCTGCGGAGTCGATCGTGCCTTTTTCCAGGGCGGGGTAGATGTCACCACCGGGGATGTTTTGCGGCACGCCACCGATGCGCTCGAGGATCTTGCCACCGAAGCCACCGATACGCATCTTCATGCCTTTGATGTCTTTGAGGGATTTGATCTCTTTGCGGTACCAGCCACCCATCTGGGCGCCCGTGTTGCCACCGGGGAAGTTGACGATGTTGTACTTGGCGTAGAACTCACGCATGAGCTTCATGCCGTTGCCTTCGTACATCCAGGCGCTCATCTGGCGGCTGTTGAGGCCGAAGGGAATGGCGCAACCCAGGGCGAAGGTTTCGTCCTTGCCGAAGAAGTAATACGGCGCGGTGTGGGCGATTTCCACCGAACCTTGTTGCACGCCGTCGACGACACCGAAAGCGGGCATGAGTTCACCCGCGGCGTGAACCGAGACTTCGAACTTGCCACCGCTCATGTTTTTCACGGCACGGGCAAAGACGTCAGCGGCACCGTGGATGGTGTCGAGAGCTTTGGGGAAGCTCGAGGCCAAGCGCCAGCGGATGGCGGCTTGGGCATGCACGGCAGGTGCTGCGCCAGCGGCCAAGACACCAGCGATACCAGCGTTTTTCAGTACGGAACGACGGTCCATAGTAAGACTCCAAGTTTGAGAGTTGATGTTTTGAGTCCATCCCTCCCGCGCTGCGCGCGGAGGGTCAGGTGGGGAGCATTGTATGCACGCTCAAGGGCCTACCCCAAGGGGTTTCCCCGAAGACTGTAGGCTTTAACGGCTGCCTCGATGCCAGCCGCGTCAAGCCCCATTTCTGCGAGGAGGGCTTGCGGATCACCGTGCCCGGTCACCACGTCGTCCACCCCCAAGACCAGGGTGGGGCGCTGGAGCCCCAACGTTTGGAGGGCTTCCAACACGGCGGAGCCCGCCCCGCCCATGCGGGCGTGCTCCTCCACCGTGACCAGCATTTCATGGCTGGTGGCCACCTCGCGCAGCATGTCCATGTCCAAGGGTTTGGCCCAGCGCATGTTGATCACGGTGGCATTGAGCGCCTCAGCGGCTTGCAAAGCGGGGTACAAAAGGGTGCCGAACGCCAAAATGGCGATGCGCTGGCCCTCGCGGCGGCGCTCGGCCTTGCCAAAAGGCAGGGTGTTGAGTTCGGGTGAAATGGCGGCGCCGACGCCCGCCCCACGGGGGTAGCGCACCGCCACAATGTGGTCTTGCTCAAAGGCCGTGGTGAGCAACTGACGGCACTCGTTTTCGTCGGCGGGGCAAGCAATGCTTGTATTCGGAATACAGCGCAAGTAGGCGATGTCATAGAGGCCCGCATGGGTGGGGCCATCGGCGCCCACGATACCCGCGCGGTCCAAGGCCAAAACCATTGGCAATTTTTGGAGCGCTACATCGTGGATGAGTTGGTCGTAGGCGCGCTGCAGAAAAGTGGAATAAATGGCAACGACGGGCTTCAAGCCTTCGCAGGCCATTCCGGCCGCAAACGTGACGGCGTGCTGTTCGGCAATGCCCACATCGTGGTAGCGATCGGGGAAGCGCTCGTGAAAGGCCACCATCCCTGAGCCCTCGCGCATGGCAGGGGTGATGCCCACGAGTCGACTGTCGCGCGCAGCCATGTCACATAACCACTGGCCAAAGACTTGGGTAAACGTGGTTTTGGGTTTGTGGGCCGGTGCGACCAAGCCCACGCTCGGGTCAAACTTGCCAGGGCCGTGGTAGGCGATGGGATCTTCCTCGGCGAGTTTGTAGCCTTGCCCTTTGCGCGTGACCACATGCAGGAACTGTGGGCCCTCCAAGTGCTTGAGGTTCTCCAAAGTGGGGATCAAGGCCTCGAGGTCGTGCCCATCGATGGGCCCGATGTAGTTGAAGCCGAATTTTTCAAACAAGGTGGCGGGAACGACCATGCCTTTGGCCCCCTCCTCCAAACGCTTGGCCAATTCAAAAAGCGGGGGCGCGCCTTTGAGGACTTGCTTGCCCAAATCTTTGGCCGTGGCGTAGAAGCGCCCGCTCATGAGTTGGGCCAAGTAGCGGTTGAGCGCTCCAACTGGAGGGCTGATGGACATGTCGTTGTCGTTGAGAACCACCAGTAAACGCGCCTTGCTCACGCCGGCATTGTTGAGGGCCTCGAAGGCCTCGCCAGCCGTCATCGCCCCATCGCCAATCACCGCGATGGCGTGGCGCGATTGGCCTTGCTGTTGCGCTGCCAGGGCCATGCCCAAGGCCGCCGAGATGCTGGTCGAAGAGTGGGCTGTGCCAAAAGCGTCGTATTCGCTCTCGTCGCGACGGGGAAAACCACTGATGCCGCCGCGCTGGCGCAAGGTGGCCATGCGTTCGCGCCGTCCCGTCAAAATTTTGTGCGGATAGGTTTGGTGACCCACATCCCAGACCAAACGATCGTGCGGCGTTTGAAAGACGTAGTGCAACGCAATGGTGAGCTCGACCGTGCCGAGGTTTGAGCTCAAGTGACCGCCGGTACGCGCCACGCTGTGGAGCAAGTAGTCGCGTAGCTCGCTGGCGAGCTGCGGCAATTGGGCGCGGCTCAATCGGCGCAGGTCGGCCGGTGAGGCGATGGCGTTTAACAAATCAGACATGGGGTTTAGGTACTGCGTTGGACGACGCGCGCGGCCAGAGCCGCGAGCGCGTGGGTGTTGGGAAGACCACTGGCTTGCAGGGCGGCGAGCGCTTGCTGCTGCAATTGCAGAGCCAAGGTTTGGGCTGCCGTGAGTCCCAGCAGTGAAACATAAGTGGGTTTGTCGTTGGCAGCGTCTTTGCCAGCGGTTTTGCCCAAGGTGGCCGAGTCGGCGGTGACATCCAGAATGTCGTCCACGACTTGAAAGGCCAAGCCCAGCGCCTGGGCATATTGATGCAACTGAGCCCGCGCGTTGGGCGACAAGCCAGCACATGCCGCGCCGAGCATGACGCTGGCCTCGAGCAAGGCGCCCGTCTTTAAACGGTGCATCTGGCGCAAGGCGGATTCATCCAAGGCCACCCCCACACTGGCCAAATCGATCGCTTGTCCACCCGCCATACCCGCGTGACCCGCCGCCACCGCGAGCAAGCGGCAGAGCTCCGCTTGCACAGCGGTGGGCTCAAACTCGGGCGGCAGGAGCAATTCGAAGGCCAAGGCTTGGAGGGCATCCCCAACCAATAGGGCGCTCGCCTCGCCAAACTGGACATGGACCGTGGGCTTGCCACGACGCAAGACATCGTTGTCCATGCAGGGCATGTCATCGTGGACCAGAGAATAAGCGTGGATGAGCTCGACCGCGCAGGCCGCGCGCAGGGCCAACTCCGTGGTGAACGGGGAAGGGGGTGTCCCCCCGGCCTCAAAGGCCGCGAGCACCAACATGGGGCGGAGTCGTTTGCCGCCATCGAGCACGGCGTAACGCATGGCGGGGCCAAGACCGCCCACAGCCGCTTCGGGTACCCAAGCCTCTAGCGCGGCCTCGACGCGAGCGGCCTGCGATTGACTCCATGTGGGGAACTCAAACATGAAATTACTCGTCCGCTTTCCAGTCTTTGAGCGTCTCGCCCTCCAAGACTTGAATTTGCTGGGCCAAAGTATCGAGTTGGTTGCGGCAATAGGACAAAAGTTGAGCCCCGCGTCGATAGCCTGAGAGCAGATCGGCCAACGGCATTTGACCTGATTCCATACGGCTGACAAGGTTTTCCAGCTCTAAAACGGCCGCCTCGTAATTCGCCGGAGGGGCTTCGGTGGCGGGCGTCGCGGGGGTTTTGGGCATGGGAAACCTTTGTGGAAGGTCAAAAACCGACTATTTTAGGCGGGGCCAACGGTTTTTTTCAGGGGGGAGGGCTACAATCCCCCCTCCGCGCAACGTGGCGTTGCTTTCTTTATCTTTTTCCTCCCTGTGGGGAGTCTTTGGATCAGGTCCGATATGTCTGATTTAAGTCTTCAACTGCAGCAGGCCCAAAGCCAACTTCCAGTTTCCAGCTATTTCGACGCCGCGCTGTTTCAGCGTGAAATCGAAACCTTGTTCAAGCAGGGACCGCGCTACGTCGGTCACCGGCTGGCAGTTCCGGAAGTGGGTGACTACTACGCCCTCCCCCAAGAAGGAGAAGGCCGCGCGCTGGTGCATTCCCCACAAGGCATTGAGCTGCTCTCCAACGTGTGTCGGCATCGCCAGGCGGTGATGCTCAAAGGCCGGGGTTCCCTGCAAGGTCAGGGGCCGGCGTCGGCGGGCGGCAACATTGTGTGCCCCCTGCATCGCTGGACTTACGCCCCAACGGGACAACTGCTGGGCGCTCCCCATTTCAGCAAAGACCCCTGTCTGGACCTCAAGCGCTATGGCCTGAGCGAGTGGAACGGGCTGCTCTTTGAGAACAATGGGCGCGATG
>VEQC01000162.1 GCA_018883455.1 Limnohabitans sp.
GCATTGTTGCTCACCTCTTCGCCCCACTCGCACAGACGCTCGACCAACTGGTCTTTGCTCACCAAGCGCCCGGCGCGCTGCAACAGCACTTCGAGCAAACCGAGTTCACGCGCGGAGAGCTCAATCATCTTGCCGTCAATGGTGGCCACTCGACCACTTTGGTCATAGACCAAGGGGCCGTGCTTGATTTGGGAGGTGGTGCCGCCCATGCCGCGGCGCGTGAGCGCACGCACGCGGGCTTCGAGTTCTTGTAGGGAAAACGGTTTGGCCATGTAGTCGTCGGCGCCAAAATCGAGACCCTTGACGCGCTCTTCGACGCTGTCGGCCGCGGTGAGGATGAGTACCGGCAGGCTCGAGCCGCGCGCGCGCAAGCGCTTGAGGACTTCGAGGCCGTGCATTTTGGGCAAACCCAAATCAAGGATGAGCAAATCAAATTCGTCCGTGGTCATGAGCGCCGCATCGGCCTCCGTGCCGCTGGCCACATGGTCGGCCACGGCGCCTGAAGCGCGCAGGGTGCGCAAGAGGCCATCGGCCAGCACGAGGTCGTCTTCGGCGATGAGGATGCGCATGAGGGTCTCCTTGGGCTTTGGGGGGCGCGTGTGCGAGCAAACTCGCCCGCGCCCTTCATGCGTTCGATTTTAGGCCGCTCCATCCGCTAGCGTATGCCTCTAAGCCTAGGGTGACTACGGTAGCCACGGCTTCGCCCACCTCTTGGCGAAACTCCGCTTCCGCCTGGCCCACGGCCCACTCAAAAGCCCGCAACCAAGCCAGGCCGTCATCGGTAAAGACGATGCGCCGCGCTCGCCCATCCAGCGGGTCGGCCTCACGCCGTACCAGCCCCCAGGCCAGACACTGATCCACCAAATCCCCCATGGCCTGCTTGCTCATGCCCGCGCGCTCAGCCAGGTCCACCAAGCGTGAGCCCGACAACCCCAAATGACGCGTGATGTGGATGTGCGCGGCGCTCACTTGACCGCGCGCGGCGAGGTTGGAGAGTGCCAAAGGCACCTCGACATGGTGCGCCATGAGGTCGAGCACACGGGCGTCAAAGCGCCGCATGGCGTGGCCTAGCAGACGGCCGAGGTGGGTTTGGCGCCAGTCGTCGGCGCGGGGTGCAGAGGTCATGCCTAATGGTAAGGCAAACTGACCAAAAAAACGTTGAAATAGGATTTATTCATGGTTAAAGTCCTGTCCATGCATCCAGTACTCGTTTTTTTGGCGAGATCGGATGAACCCCCCAAACCCCAACCAACGGAGTCTCCATGAGCAAGAACACCGACAACGAAAAAGCCAAAGCCCTGCAAGCCGCCTTAGCCCAAATTGAGAAACAGTTTGGCAAGGGAACCATCATGCGCTTGGGCGAAGGCGAGGCCATCGAGGACATCCAAGTCGTCTCCACCGGCTCGCTCGGTCTGGACATCGCCTTGGGCGTGGGCGGGTTGCCGCGTGGCCGCGTGGTGGAAATTTACGGTCCGGAGTCTTCGGGCAAAACCACTCTGACCCTGCAAGTCATTGCGGAAATGCAAAAGCAAGGTGGCACTTGCGCGTTTGTCGACGCCGAACACGCGCTGGATGTGCAATACGCGCAAAAGCTCGGTGTGGATGTGCAAGACCTCCTCATCAGCCAGCCGGACACGGGCGAGCAAGCGCTCGAAGTGGTCGATAGTCTGGTGCGCTCGGGTGCGGTTGACCTCGTCGTCATCGACTCCGTGGCGGCCCTCACGCCTCGTGCGGAAATTGAAGGCGACATGGGCGACTCCTTGCCCGGCTTGCAAGCCCGACTCATGAGCCAAGCGCTGCGCAAGCTCACCGCCACCATCAAGAAAACCAATTGCATGGTCATCTTCATCAACCAGATTCGCATGAAGATTGGCGTCATGTTCGGCTCGCCCGAAACCACCACCGGCGGCAACGCGCTCAAGTTCTACGCCTCGGTGCGCCTGGACATTCGCCGCACGGGCACCATCAAAAAAGGCGAAGAGGCCATTGGCAACGAAACCAAGGTCAAGGTCGTCAAGAACAAGGTCTCGCCCCCCTTCAAAACCGCCGAGTTCGACATTCTCTTTGGCGAAGGCATCAGCCGCGAGGGTGAAATCATCGATCTGGGTGTGACAGCCAAGATCGTCGACAAATCCGGCGCTTGGTATGCCTACAACGGCGAAAAAATTGGTCAAGGCCGTGACAACGCACGGGAGTTCCTGCGTGAGAACCCCGCCTTGGCGCACGAAATCGAGAACAAGATTCGTGAGGCCATTGGCGTGGCCTTGTTGCCCGACGGCGCTGAGCTCGAAGAGGAAGAGGCTTGACCTCAGACCCCGAGGGTTTGCGAGTCCCGGCGCCGCAAGGCCCAAGCCTCAAGGCGCGGGCTTTGCGCCTCCTGAGCCTGCGCGAACAATCGCGCGCAGAGCTCGAGCGCAAGCTGCGCCCCCATGCCGAGAGCCCCGAGGCCTTGCAAGCGGTTCTGGAATGGCTCGCGGCCAAAGATTTGCAGAGTGAAGCGCGCACGGTCGAGTGGGTGGTGCACCAGCGTGCCGCCAAGTTGGGCACAACGCGTGTGCGCGACGAAATGCGCCAACGCGGCTTGGCGCCAGAAGACATGGCGGAGGCACTGGAGACCTTGCGCCAGACCGAATACGAGCGCGCACGCCAAGTCTGGCAACAAAAGTTCGGCACCGTGGCCGACTCGCCACAGGCGCATGCCCGTCAAGTGCGTTTTCTGGCCAGCCGAGGGTTTGCGCCCGAGGTGATCCGTCGCGTCGTGCAGGACCGCGACGACGCTTAACTCACAAGCCCAGCATGAGGCGCAGGTTTTGCACCGCCGCCCCGCTTGCGCCCTTGCCCAAATTGTCCAGACGCGCGATGACCACCGCATGGCGGTGGGTCTCGTTACCAAACACGCGAATTTCGAGGGCGTTGGTGTCGTTGAGCGCGGTGGCGTCGAGCTTGCCGTTCTCAGTGGGCTCGCAAACCTGCACGTCGCTTTGCGGCAAGGCCGTGTAGTGGGCATGCAGAGCGTCATGCAAATCGCGTGCGCGGGGGCGCCCCGGGAGCGCATCCAGATGCAAAGGCACCTGCACCAACATGCCTTGACGAAAATTGCCCACCGTGGGCACAAACAGAGGCCTGCGTGTGAGGCCCGTGCAGGCCATGATTTCGGGCAGATGCTTGTGTTCCAAGCCGAGGGCATAGGCCTCAAACAAGGGCGCACGACCGGCCTCGTAGTCTTCAATCATCGTACGGCCTCCCCCGGAGTAGCCGCTCACCGAGGGCAGGGCGAGTGGGAAATCCGGCGGAATCAGGCCGGCATCGATCAAGGGGCGCACAATGGCAATCGCGCCGGTGGCATAGCAGCCGGGGTTGGCCACGCGCGCGGCTTGCGCCACGGCGTCACGTTGTCCAGAACAAAGCTCCGGGAAGCCATACACCCAGCCCGGGGCCACACGGTGCGCGGTGGACGCGTCAATGATGCGGGGCTTGTGGCCTGGCAGCGCATCGATCATGGCCACGGACTCGCGTGCCGCGTCGTCGTGCAGGCACAGCACGACCAAGTCTGCCGAGGACATGATGGCCTGTTTGGCTGCGGGGTCCTTGCGCAAAGCGGGATCGATGCGCAGCAACTCGACATCGGGCATCAGGGCCAAACGCTCGCGAATTTGCAAGCCGGTGGTACCGGCCTCGCCGTCGATGAATACTTTGTTGGACATGGTCTTGGCGGTTGAAAAAGGGAGCCACGCTGATCACGCTTTGTAAGCCAAGCAAAAGATTAGCGCATGTCCCCATGATACAGTTCAAACGGCGGTTCGCCCGTTGGAAGATGCTGCCGTTGGCGCGGCAAATGGGTGTTTTTTTCTACCGAACCTTAAGAGAGACCTCATGAAGATTCACGAGTACCAGGGCAAGGAAATCTTGCGTCAGTTTGGTGTGCCGGTGCCGCGTGGCATTCCCGCGTTCACCGTGCAAGAGGCGGTGGAAGCCGCGCAAAAGTTGGGCGGCCCGGTATGGGTGGTCAAGGCCCAAATTCACGCCGGTGGCCGCGGCAAGGGCGGCGGCGTGAAAGTGGCCAAGTCCATTGATCAAGTCAAAGAGTTGGCCGGTCAGATTCTGGGCATGCAGCTCAAGACCCACCAGACGGGCCCCGAAGGCCAGAAGGTGCGTCGCCTCTACATCGAGGACGGAGCCGACATCCAGAAAGAATATTACGTCTCGGTCGTGACCGACCGTGCCAGCCAGAAGGTGGCCTTCATCGCTTCGAGCGAAGGCGGTATGGACATCGAAGAAGTGGCGCACAGCACCCCGGAGAAGATCGTCACCGAACTCGTCGATCCCCTCACCGGCTTGGGCCAAGCCCAAGCATTGAAAATCGCCAAGGCCATTGGCCTGAGCGGTGCATCGGCCGATCAAGCCGCCGACGTCTTCCAAAAGCTCTACAAGTGCTACATGGACACCGACGCTTCGCTGGTGGAAATCAACCCGCTCAACTGCGACAGCAAGGGCAACATCATCGCCTTGGACGCCAAGTTCAACTTTGACAGCAACGCCCTCTTCCGTCACCCTGAAATCGTGGCTTACCGCGACCTCGACGAGGAAGACCCCGCCGAAGTGGAAGCTTCCAAGTTTGACCTCGCCTACATCTCGCTCGATGGCAACATCGGTTGTTTGGTCAACGGCGCGGGCTTGGCCATGGCCACCATGGACACCATCAAACTCTTTGGCGGCGAACCGGCCAACTTCCTCGACGTGGGCGGCGGCGCTACCCCTGAGAAAGTGACCGAAGCCTTCAAGATCATGCTCAAGAACCCCAAGGTCAAGGGCATTTTGGTCAACATTTTTGGCGGCATCATGAAGTGCGACACCATCGCCACGGGCGTGATCACGGCCTGTAAGGCGGTCAACCTCAATGTGCCCCTGGTCGTGCGCATGAAAGGCACGAACGAAGAGCTTGGCAAGAAGCTGCTGGCGGAATCGGGCTTGCCCATCATCTCGGCCGACACCATGGCTGAAGCTGCGACGAAGATCGTCGCAGCCGTGAAGTAAATGACTTTGTTTGTCGTGACAAGCAAATAACGGACTAGGAAACACCATGTCGATCTTCATCAATAAAGACACCAAAGTCATCACCCAGGGCATCACCGGCAAAACCGGTCAGTTCCACACCGAGAAGTGCATCGAGTACGCCAATGGCAAGAACTGTTTTGTGGCTGGCGTGAACCCCAAGAAAGCCGGCGAGAAAATTTTTGACGTGCCGATCTTCGCCAGCGTCAAAGACGCCGCCAAGAACACTGGCGCCACCGTCTCGGTCATCTACGTGCCACCTGCAGGTGCTGCGGCGGCCATTTGGGAGGCCGTGGAGGCTGACCTCGATCTGGCCATTTGCATCACCGAGGGCATTCCCGTCAAGGACATGCTTGAAGTGCGCAACAAAATGCGCGCCAAAGAAGCCGCAGGCGGCAAGAAGACCCTGTTGCTCGGCCCCAACTGCCCTGGCCTCATCACTCCGGACGAAATCAAGATCGGCATCATGCCGGGGCACATTCACCGCAAAGGCCGCATTGGCGTGGTGTCCCGCTCGGGCACCCTGACCTATGAAGCTGTGGCCATGCTCACTGAAGTAGGCCTAGGCCAGTCTAGCGCCGTGGGCATTGGTGGCGACCCCATCAACGGCTTAAAGCACATTGACGTCATGAAGGCCTTTAACGACGACCCCGATACCGACGCCGTCATCATGATTGGTGAAATCGGGGGTCCTGACGAAGCCGAAGCCGCGCGCTGGGTCAAGGCCAACATGAAAAAGCCCGTCGTCGGCTTCATCGCGGGCGTCACCGCCCCTCCTGGCAAACGCATGGGCCATGCCGGCGCCCTCATCTCCGGAGGCG
>VEQC01000163.1 GCA_018883455.1 Limnohabitans sp.
GCCGGCACAGCACAGGGCGCGGGCGCCGCGAATGCTGCGGGCCTGCCCGGGGGCTCGAACACCGCTCCGCCCGCAGCCGCCTTGCCCTTCTTGGTCATTGGCACCGTCAAGACGGATACCCAGATCGGGGTCAACTTCGGCGGCGGCGGCGTGGCCTATGTACCGGAGCGGACCTTCGTGCAGAAGCTGGATTCACGGCCCAGCGTGGACCTGTTCAGCGTGCAGATGGATTTCAGCGTGGCGCCTGATGAAGTGCTGCGACAGATGAAGCACCGCCTGGTGGCCCTGCGCGGCTCGGAGAATTTCACCGCCTGGAGCGGCGACTCCGAATTCCGCAAGCTGCAGACCTTCACCGCCGGCTTTGCCGCCCTGTTCGCCGGCGTGGGTGCCATCGCCCTGTTGGTCGGGGGCGTGGGTGTGATGAACATCATGTTGGTGTCGGTGAGCGAGCGCACGCGGGAGATCGGTATTCGCATGGCGGTGGGCGCGCGACAAAGCGATGTACGCCTGCAGTTTCTGATCGAAGCCGTGGTGTTGTGCTGCCTGGGCGGGCTGGTGGGCGTGGCCTTCAGTTGGCTGGGCGCGCAGGCGCTGGGTGCTGTGCAGGATGCGCTGGAGGTCCGCGTGAGTTGGGGCGCGCTGGCGGTGGCCTTTGCGGTGTCCAGCGCGGTGGGCCTGATCTTCGGCACGGTGCCCGCACGCCGCGCAGCGGCTTTGAGCCCGGTGGATGCACTGGCGCGGGAGTGATGTGATGAACCGTGGAGCCCTGTGCATGAGCCTTTGCGTCCTGCTGATGTTGACGGCCTGCGCCACGCCGCCCGAGCCGCTGCACAAGGCCCAAACACCACCTGCTGCGTGGTGGGCCGAACCCGCGCAAGGCGTTCGTGCAGATTGGGCCTTGCTGCAGGACCCGGAGCTGATGGCGCTGCTCGACCGCGCCACTGCTGCCAACCGCGTGCGCGCAATTCACAAGCGGGGCAGGTGCCACAACCGTAGCCACAGTCCTGGCGATGCGTGCGGTCGCCCAGATAACACGTGTGACTGTGCGAGACCAGAATATCGACGAGCGCGTCGCCACCGCCCGCATGACTCTGCTCCCCCAACTGATGCGCCAAAGCCCAGGTCTGTGCCTTGTCAATCCACATCAGCGGCGTCTCGATCAAGAGTCGCCGGTCCATGCCCAGTGAGAGCGCAATTTGCATGGCTTTCATGGTGTCATCGCGACAATCCGGGTAACCGGAGAAGTCGGTCTCACAGACGCCGGTGACGATCACGTCCAAATCGCGTCGGTAGGCCAAGGCCGCGGCGAGGGTCAAAAAGAGCAGGTTGCGCCCAGGCACAAAGGTATTGGGCAGGCCCGAGGCCTCCATTTGAAACGCCATATCTCGCGTGAGCGAGGTCTCGCTGACTTGGCCCAACACGGCCAGATCCAGTAAATGGTCCTCCCCCAGCTTCTCAGCCCAATCGGGAAAGCGCGTCCGAATCGCCTTGAGAACCTCCAAGCGTGACTGCAACTCCACCACATGGCGCTGGCGATAATCGAAGGCCAGCGTCTCCACGCGCGCATAGCGCGTGAGGGCATGCGCGAGGCAAGTGGTCGAATCTTGGCCACCGGAGAACAAAACCAAGGCGTTGCGGTGCATGCTCAGTCCTTCAAAGGGTTGGGCTGGTAGTGCAAGGGGTAGAGGCGTTGCACCAGAGGCGTGTCGAGAGCCCAAGTTTTGCAGCGCCCCAAATGAGGCGGTGCTTTGTCTGGGTTGGCGCGACGCAAACGCGGCCCAATGGACTGAAAGGCCGCAGTGCCCATGTTAAAGAGCAACTCGCGCATATGGGTGCAGCCTTGCACACCCCCCAAGTGGGCCTCCAAGGTCCGACGCCAGCCCTTGAGCAAAGAGCTTCCGATCAGCCCACGCATGGGTGGCAAGGCTTGGGGGCAAGTGTCGTGCGGAATGCGGTTCATGGCCATGGCAATGTCTTGCACCACAAATTGGCTGTCTAGGGTGAGGCGAATGCGCAGATCATGAATCGGCTCGCCGGGTTGCCACTGGTTCTCACCCGGCACCTCAAAAAAGAAGGGCTTGGTGTCGCGCAAATGCGCCTCAATGTCCCAGAGTCCGTCCCCCCGCGCATAACCCTCAAAGGTCACACTTCGGGTGTGTAGTGGTTCACGATCAACAGGCGTTGGCCAAGACATGCAGCGCGCTCCATGGCATTCATACAGGAAAACCCCGATTTTGCCCGACCTGCGTGCGACTGGCATGAATGCAACAGGCAAGCGCCATCGGCTTGCCAAAGCATTCAGATCCAAGCCATAATTCGTCCATTGAACAACAACACCTCGCCTTAAGGAGTGCCTATGTCTGACAATGTCGTCGTCTCCAACAACTTGGTCATTGGAACGGGCGTGACCTTCAAAGGGTCCATCACTGCGCCGGGCAAGGCCATTGTGAATGGAGCGGTCACGGGTGATTTGACTGCAGACGATCTTCTCATTGGCAAAGAAGGCAACGTGACCGGTGTCGTGCGCGCCCGCGAAATCGATGTCCACGGCGAACTCAACGAGGACATCGTCTGCCGCGAGCACATCCTTATTCACAGCACGGGCCGTGTGTCCGGAACGCTGGAATACACCGAACTCGAAATTCACCGCGGTGGCCGATTCCGCGGTGAAATGAAGCAAAAGTAATTATTTAATCTTCATAAAACTCCCTGCGCCGCACGGCCCAGGGGGTTTTTTTCATCCCTCCGCTCCACCACGGCTAGCCTTGCCAGCCATGGCGGCAACACGCATCCGGGTTGCGCTAGGATTGGCTTGAATGCAAATGAAAATTATTCTGATTTAAATCAAAGCCCCCGTGCGCCGCTGGGGTTCCAATCGCCTCCATCATGTCCGCTTTGCCCCGTACTCTGGATCACCTGCCCAATGGGGCCAGCGCCTGCGTGGCCTCGCTCAACGTCGCACACGACTTGCGCCTGCGCCTAGCGGCATTGGGTTTGCGCCAGGGCCAATCGGTGCGGGTTTTGCGCCGTGCCAGCCTGGGCGGCCCACTCCATCTTCAGGTCGGCACCACTGAAATCATGCTGCGCCGCCAAGATGCGGCTCGTATTGGCATTGCCCCCCCCTCCGCATGAAACAAATGGCCTTGCTGGGCATGCCCAACACGGGCAAGTCCACCCTCTTTACCCGTCTGACGGGCACCCATGCCCGCACCGGCAATTGGCCCGGCATCACGGTCGATCTGCTGGAAGCCAAGATTTTGTTGGGTGGGCATATGGTGCGGGTGGTGGACTTGCCCGGTGTTTACGATTTGCACGGCCAGTCGGAAGATGAGCGCGTGGCCACCACGTTCTTAGACACCCAGCACCCCGACCTCGTGCTCTTTGTGATGAACACGGCGCAATGGGAGCGCCAACTGGACTTGCTCGCAGAAGTGCTGGCACGTGGCGTCCCCCTGGTGGTGGCCCTGACCATGGCCGATGAGGCGCAGTCGATGGGAATCCGCGTCGATACCGAAAAACTCTCCGAAGCGTTGGGGGTGCCCATTTGTTTGATCGCCGCCAAATATGGCGATGGCTTGGACAAGCTGCGTCAGGCCTTGAGCCAAGCCTTACACGCCACGCAGGAGATCGCGTCCCTTCAAGATGAGGGCCGCGTGACGGGTGCCTCTCTCTTAAAGGCATTCAGCGCGCACACGGAGATGCCGCTTCAAGCCAGCCATCAACTGACCACCCGACTCGATCGCGTCTTGCTGCATCCTTGGCTGGGCTTACCCATTTTCCTCTTGGTCATGCTGCTGGTTTTCCAAGCGGTCTTTGTGCTGGGCAAACCTTTGCAAGACGGCATGAGTCGTCTCTTTGAGTTCTTGCGCGTGCAAGGGCTTGAGCCCGCCATGATGGGGCTGCCGGATTGGCTGCAAGGCCTGTTGCTCGACGGCGTATTCAATGGCTTGGGGACCGTGGCTGGCTTTGTACCACTCATCGTGCTGTTTTTTCTTTTTTTAGGCTTGATCGAAGACACCGGCTATCTCTCCCGGGCGGCTTTTTTGCTCGACGCACTGATGGCTCGTTTGGGCCTGGACGGACGAAGCTTTGTCATGCTGCTCATGGGGTTTGGCTGTAACGTTCCGGCCCTCATGGGGACTCGCGTGATTCGCTCTCGGGAGCTGCGCTGGCTCACCATGCTCACGATTCCTTTTTCCTTGTGTTCGGCACGGTTGCAGGTGTTCGTGTTTTTCGCGGCCGCGCTCTTCACGGCTCATCAAGCGCCTTGGGTGCTTTTCTCCTTGTACTTGCTCAGCATTCTGGCTTCGATGGGCACAGCCCTGCTGATGAAAGCACAGTTTCCGCATCGTGACGCCTTTGTCCTGGAGATGCCCCCCTACCGCTGGCCCACCGCGCATCAGGTGCTGATCCGGGGTTGGCAGGAGGTGCGTCACTTTCTGCATCGCGCATCGCGCTTCATCATTTTGGGTGTGGTCCTGGTTTGGCTCCTCACCCATTTGCCTTTGGGCGTGACACCGGCAAGCGCACAGAGTTGGGCGGGACAACTGGGACTGCTTCTCAAACCCATTTTGGCCCCACTGGGCATTGAGCCACAGTTGGCCATCGCCTTGTTATTTGGTTTTGTGGCCAAGGAAATTGTGCTGGGTTCACTCGCGGTCATCTATGGCATGGAAGGCCAAGTGCTCGCCCAAGCGTTGGGGGAACAACTCCACTGGACCCAAGCTTACAGCTTCATGTTGTTTACCCTCCTCTACACGCCCTGCCTCTCGACCATTGCCACCCTGCGCAACGAATCCAAGAGCTTGCGTTTCACAGCGCTCAACCTCGCATGGGGCTTGGGCTTGGCTTGGTGCGTGAGTTTTGGGTTTTACCAGCTCCTGGGCGTTGGCTGAGGGGTGAGCTCTCTTAGCGCGGTCAGGGCGTCGATGCGTTCATAATGCAAGCTCAGCGGCTGCCCTTGTGAATCATTGCCAACGTAGTCAATTTTGAAGAGCCTATGAATATCTGCGGGTTTATTGGCTGTCAATAATCCCAACCGCAGAGCCTGTTTAAGCCCCATGCCCTGTATTTGTGAACTGGTGAAACTTCGCAACACCCGTTGATCCAGTTCAAGCAATATTTTGTCGGGCAACGCCACCAAAGCTGCGGCTGACAATGTGGCTATGCCTGACTGAAGGGTGTTTCCAGCCGCATGGATGAGCCCAAGCGGATAATGATTGAGAAATCGGCTACTCACATTCGACCAAAGCGACATCGCTTCTGCGCTCAGTCTTGCGATGCCATTTTCGACGATGGTTTGGCTTTGGGTGTATTCGTCTATCAGTCCTGCATAGAGGTTGGCGCGCAGGCTGTTTGTCGCGCTCACATTCGAGAGTTGACGATAATTGAGCCCTAGCAATACCCTCGCCAGCAGGGCCGGTATTTTGGGGTTGCTCTCGTCAAAGGACTGACTTGGCAATTGACTCCTGGCTTGTATCAGTGCAAACAGACTGTTCGCGCTCAACCGCATCAGCCCGTAATAGTTCAAGCCCTCTAACCGAGTGCTGGCAAGTGCGCGGAAAAAACCCTCAGGCAAGCCAGAAAACTGCTCGATGGTCATGGCCCCCATCAGGTTCGTGATGTTTCCCAAATAATCAAATGTTTGTGTGAAATCCACCTTCGCCCAAACACTCTCATGTATCGCTCCCCATTGCACCGGACTTAATGCGGTTAGCATTAGAGGCACCTTGGTTGGATCATTGATGAGGAGCTCGAG
>VEQC01000014.1 GCA_018883455.1 Limnohabitans sp.
CTTCTAAGCTGTGCACGGGCGCGCAAGGCACGCCAGCGGCTTCCAACAACCCTTGCCAATGCGCGCACGATTGGGTTTGCAACAGCGCGCGCATCTCGGTGAGGAGTTCGCTCTTGTGGGCCAAGCGGTCTCGGTTGCGGGCAAAACGCGGGTCTTGGGGCCAATGCGGGCGTTGTAAAACTTCGGCGAGTTTGGCGAACAAGCGGTCGTTGCCGCAGCAAATGAGCAAGGGGGAGGTGGCGGTGTCAAAGGCTTCATAGGGCACGAAGCCTGGGTGACCCGAGCGGTGGCGCTCGGGCGCACGGCCCTCGTTGACCAAGGCGTCGCCCTTTTGGGCGTTCCAGACCATGGCTGTTTCGAGCAATGAGGACTGCACGACCCCACCCCGCCCGGTTTGATGGCGTTGTTGCAACAGGGCCAAGATGCCAATGACCACCCACATGCCGGTGCCTTGATCGCACAGGGAACTCGCACTGCGCACCGGGGGATCCCCCTCGCCGCCATTGAGCGCACTCATGCCGCTGAAGGCTTGCAGCAAGGGCTCGTAGCCCGGTTTTTGCGCCAGCGGGCCGGTGACACCGAAAGCGGAAATTTCCGCATAAATCAAGCGTGGGTAGCGTGGCGTGAGGGCTGCGGCATCCAGCCCCAATTGACTCGCCACACCGGGGCGCAGGTTGTGCACGAAGACGTCCGCCTCGGCCAAGAGCGCGTGACAGCGGGCTTGTCCTTCGGGGGTCTTGAGGTCTAGGGCGAGCGACTGCTTGCCGCGGTTGAAGATGTGAAAGTTCAGGGCATCGCCCCGTTCAAAGGGCGGGCCCATGCGGCGTGCGTCGTCCCCGCCATCCACACGCTCAACCTTGATGACCTCGGCTCCTAAATCAGCCAGGATGGCGCCCGCGAACGGCCCGGCCAGCACTTGGCCGAGTTCCAACACACGCAAACCTTGCAGCGGGGAGGCGTTCATCCGCCGCAGTGTAGCGCGACTAGAAACTCGCTTGCAGTCCCACGCGCAGGCTGCGCGCTGGCAGGGGCGGCGCGTTGACGCCCAGGGTCTGGGTGAGGATGCTGGTGGAGGCGTAGGCCAATTCGTTGGTGAGGTTGTCGAGTCGCGCGAACCACTGACCTTGGCTTGCCCCATAGCGCCAAGGTTGCAGCCAGGCGGCGTTCCAGAGGGTGTAGCTGCCCGTCACGATTCCGGGGCCCTCGGCGGTTGCCGGCACCCGGCGTTGCGCCGCCACATGTTGGAAGCCCACGCGCAGCTGGCCGCGCCCGGGTGACCACACGAGGTCGGCTGCGACGCGGGTGGGCGCGATGCGTGGCAAGGGTTGGCGGTGCGTGAGATCATCGGCGCGGACTTGGTCGGCGCGGAACTCCAGATCCATGGGGCCGCTTTGCGCATCGGGTGAAAGAATGGCCGCCGCACCGCCGCGTAAACGCAGACGCGCACTCGACTCCCAGCCGATCATGCGCGCGCGCACGCCACTGTAGGCGTAGAGCGGGAGGTCATCTTGCATTTGTCCTTGGGGCTGGAGCGAGATGAAGTTGGAGAAGTCCGCTTGGTAGGCCGTGAAGGCCCAGCGGTGCGGGCCGCCCACCCACTCGGTACCCAATTCCAGCTGTCGGCCCTTTTCCAAGCCCAGGTTGGGGTTACCCTGCTCGAAAGCCGCTGTGGCAATGTGTTGCCCGAACGCAAAGCGCTCGTAATCTTTGGGCGCGCGCTGGCTTTGACTCAGCGTGATGCTGTGCTGCCAGCCATAGGCGGGTTGTCCTTGGCGCAGGTTGCGGACCGCGCCGAGCGAAAAGCTCCAGGGCTGATCGCGTTTGACTTGTGCCAGACTCGGCCCGAAGTTCTCGAGCAAAGCCGTGCGCACCGTCTCGCCACGCGCGGCGGCGTTGATCTGCCCCCAAGCGGTTCGCAGACCGTGGAAGGTGAATACCGATTGACGACTGGTTTGCATGGGGCCGAGGAATTTCTCCGCGCCATCGGCCACGAGTTCGTTGCGCTCGTGGTCAAAGCCCCAAAGACTCTCGTGCACCCATCCATTGGCCAGGGGACGGTCGTGGTCACGCCACTCCAAGCGGGCGTCGAGCCCTTGGTTGGCAAATCGGGTGCCGGGGCTACCCGATTCGAACTCCGTGTGGGCATAGCGGGTGTAGCCCACCTGCACTTTGAGGGATTGGCCCCAACCGGGGTTACGGATCCAGGATTCGAGGTGGTTTTGTTGGCGCTGCATGCCAATCGTGACATGGGGTTCGGCCACGGTGCCGTAGGTGCTGCGGTAGTCGCTGCTGGAGAAGCCTACGTAGCCGCGATCGCCAAAGAGCGTGCCCCCGATGGCACCACCTTGGGTGTCGTTGGCGGAGTTGCACACCCGTCGCCCGTTTGGCGTGCCGTCGCAGGCCATGTTGCGAGGCACCCGCAAATCCCCCGCTTGGCGGTTGAAGGCGTCGATGTGCAGCGCGTAGCGATCGTTACCGGTTTCCAGCAAGACGGCTTGGCTGCGCTCGCTCGCCGCGCCCCCGGCACGCGCGGCCACGCGTCCGATCACGCCGCCTTTGGCGTCAAACGGATTGACGCGGGCGATGCGGTTATCGACCACATTGATCACCCCGCCCAGAGGCGAACCGCCTCGTAGCAAGGCGGCGGGACCCCGCAAGACTTCGATGCGCTCGGTGCTCAAAGGATCCAGGGGAACGGCATGGTCCGGGCTCGCTCCGGAGACGTCAAAACTCAACCCACCGTTTTGCAACAAGCGCACGCGGTCGCCTTCCAAACCCCGTACCGTGGGGCGACCCACATTCGGACCAAAACTCGCGTTGGCCACTCCCGGCAGGCCATCGAGGGTTTCGCCCAGCGTGGTGGATTGCCGCTGGGTCAAGGCATTGCCGCTCAAACTGTCGGTGGGCGCGAGTCCGCCCTGCGTGGTGAGCGTGGGGGCAATGATGGTGACCTCGGTCAAGGACGGCGCTGCCTGGGCAAGCGTTTGACTGTGGGCCGCGTGGAGGGATGCAAGTGCGGCAGTAGCGATGAGACTGCGCGCGAAAAAAGAGGACATGGAACTGCTCCTGTATGAAATGGACAATCTCCCGCGCGCCCAAGGCCGCGCGGAAATGAATCATTCAAGACAGGAAGAGAGGCGGCGCGCGCGAGGCGTAAAAGCGTTCGGGGCTGGCCAGTCGGGTGATGGCCGTTGTGGACGGTTCCGGCAAGGCCATGGGCGCGCTCGCCAAAAGCGCTGCGGCTTGGCCAATGCCATCGGGCACGGTTTGGTCAAACTGCTGACAGTCACTGCTCTGGCCGTGTTCGCCCCACAAGCCGTTGAGCGCCGATGGGGCTGCTTTGGGGCTGGCAGCCCCTTCGATTGCCGCGGGACCATGGGCGTGCAAAACACGATGGAATTGCACCACGCCTTGTGCCCAAAGGATGGCCAACACACAAACGAACACCGCCCACCCACGCCACGCGGGGTGGGCGGAGACGGATGCCGTGGTGAAGGGACTTGGGCGACGCATGGGCGTGAAGCTTAGCATTTTTTGCAGGGCCCCTCGCTCGGGCCGTGAAGCGTTGCCCTAGGGGCTGGGGTAGATCCGGTAGTCGCGCATCTGCCCCTGCGCGTTCACGCGCGCGAGCACCATGTCCCCAGAGCCAATGTTCTGGCCCATGAAGTCACGGATGTTGACGTGGTGGGTCACCAGGACCAAAGGTGTCTTGCCCTGCCGCAGCGATTGCGCCACGAAGGCCTGCAGACGCCGGGTTTGCGCGGCCGATTGATCGGGTTGATCAAAGAACGAAGCCAAAGCGGGCTCGACGGTAACCGGGCCGAGCCCCAATTGCGCGGCGGTGTCGCGACAGCGGCACCAGGGGCTGCTGTACACATGGGCGTGGTCCAGTCCTTGGCTGCGCAGCCATTGGCCGATGCGCTGCGCCTGCTGGCGGCCTTGCGCGTCTAGGTTGCGCTGGGTCTCGCATCGGGTCAAGTCGTAACCCGGTGGATCGCCCACGCCTGGCGCGAGGGCATGGCGCATGAGCAGGACATGGGAGCCCGAGCGCAAAAGCGAGAGGCCCTCCGGGTGCGCATGCGCCCCCGCGCCGGCCAGCCAAGAAAGGCCCGCGAGACAAAACGCACGACGCGCGAGGAGGCTGCGGGGTGGGCGCATGTCCGCAGCGTGCTTCACTGGTCTTTGGGTTGCATGCAGAAGGCGGCGAGCTTGTTGCCGTCGAGATCCCGAAAGTAGGCCAGGTAGTAGCCGCTTCCGCGCGGGCCTGGGGCGCCCTCATCGGCGCCGCCCAAGGCCAGGGCTTTGGCGTGCAAGGCGTCAACTTGCGCGGGATTGGAGGCCGCCAGTGTGATCATGGTGCCATTGCCCGCAGTGGCGACTTGTCCATCATAGGGTTTGAGCACGGTGAACATGGGCTTGTCTGGGCTCACGCCCCAGCCAATACCGCGATCAGACTTGAAAAAAGGTTTGGCGCCGAGCAGGCCCAACAACTCGGTGTAGAAGGGAACGGATTTTTCGAGGTCGTTGGTCCCGACGCAGGTATACGCGATCATGGTGAGGTCTCCCAGTTGGTTTGCGCCAAGTTTAGAGGACATGCGCAGGGTTCGGCCAAGGTGGGGGAGAAGACTGAGCCCCCTGAGAGGGATTCGGTTTGCGGTGGCCCGTGCGGATTCATGGACGCGGCGCAGGGCTCGCCTCTAGCGCGGGCATGGCGTGCTGCTGCAGCCAGGCGGCGGCCTCGTGCGGTTGCGCACCCAGCCAAGCGTTGAAGTGACCTGGGGCGACCACCACGGGCGTGCGTTTCTCATCGTCTGCGGGGTGGAATTGGCGCATGACGGGGTGCGCACCGGCATTGACGGTGAGCAGGCTAAAGCTCACCGAGGTGTGTTGTGTGCGGGGGTCCGTCCAACGCTCCCACAGCGCGGCCAAGGCAAAGGGCTCGCGGTTGGCCTGTGCGATGCGCCAACGCACCGGCTTGCCGCTGCCGTAGTGCGGCTCGAAAAAATCATCGACCAGCACCAAGGCGTATTGCCGTGCCGACCAGGCATGGCGATAGCTTGGCTTTTGCGCGGCCGTCTCGGTGCGGGCGTTGTAGGTGTGGCGACTGATTTTTTCGTCCTTGGCCCACGGCGGCACCAGGCCAAAGCGCGCCAAGCCGCAGGCGACACGCCCGCTGTGGTGACCTTGCACCACGATGGGGGCCACATAACCGGGGTAAGCCTCGGGGGGATAGTCGCTTGGCAAATCCACGCCAAGGGTTTGGCGCGCCCAAGCGCGGTTTTGAGTGGGGGTGAAGTTGGTACACATGGAGCAAGCTCAAGACAAACCCCAGCAAGCCGAGTCGCTCAGGGTGAGGGGGTGTTGACCTTCGGTCTCGTGTGTCACCCGGGCAAGATCAAGGTTGAGGGGCATGGGTGATGCAGGGTGAAGCTTTATTCGACCTCGGCGTGGGCTTGCATGGCCAATTCACCCTTGGGGGTGATGGCCCAGAGGGCGAAGCGCTTGGCGCTCTCGCGCCGACCACAGACGGTGAATGGGGCGGTGTCAAAGAGGGGTTGCAACGCCTTGAAGGCGAAGTGGCGTACCTGAGCTTGCGGGTGCGCTTGGTGCAAGCCTTCGAGCAACAAAGTGGCGATGAGCGGTCCGTGCACGATCAGCCCCGGGTAGCCCTCGACTTCGGTCACATAGCGGCGGTCGTAGTGGATGCGGTGGCCGTTGAAGGTGAGCGCTGAATAGCGAAACAGCAAAACGTCGTCGGGCACGATTTGGCGCGACCAGTCCGCCTGCTCGGTGGCGAGCTGGCCCTCTGGACGCGGCTCATCGGGCTTTGGAGCCTCGCGGTAGACGATGTCATGGACTTCGCGAATGGCGAGCATGTCGTTGGCATAAATGGCGTGGTGCACCGATACAAACACCAACGCGCCTCTGCGACCCACTTTGTGCGTGACATCGGCAATGTGCGAGTCACGCCGCAAGGCTTGCCCGGGTTGAATCGGTTGCAAGAATTCGATGCGGCTGCCGGCCCACATCCGCCGTGGCAGGGGCACGGGGGGCAAAAAACCGCCACGGCGCGGGTGTCCGTCGGGGCCGATCTCAGATTGCGGGTGCATGGGCAGAAAGTACAGCCAATGCCAACAAGGCGGAACGGCAAACGTGACATCGACGCTGGCGGGATCGCGGTCGAGCGTGGCGCTGAGCGCGCGCAAGGGGGCCACTGTTGCGGTGTCATGCAAGGTTTGGGTTTGGCCAATCCAGCGGCTCAGCGTGTCGAGGTCAATGGACATGGGAGGAGGCGAGTCGAACGTCAAGGCTCTATTTTGCTGGTTTTCCCCTTGACTGGCAGGGGTTGGTGAGAGTCACGACAATTCTGCTCATGGCTTACGAGTTGGTCTGGTTAAAACGCGATTTGCGCTGGGAAGACCACGCTGCGCTGGCGGCTGCGGCGGCGCGCGGGCCAGTGCGCTGCCTCTACGTGGTCGAGCCTGAGTTGTGGCGCCAGCCCGATGCCGCCCTCCAGCACTTTGGCTTTGTGCGGGAATCCCTTTTGGCCATGCACGAAGCCCTCTGCGCCCAGGGCGGCGGCGTGGAGGTGTATGTGGGAGAGATGACGCAAGTGCTCAGCCAACTCTGGGCCGAGGCGCCATTCACCGCCCTGCACGCGCACGAAGAAACGGGCAACGACGCCTCCTTCGCGCGCGACCGCGCGGTGGCGCAGTGGTGCCGGGCGCACGGCGTGGCTTGGCACGAATACCCGCAATTTGGCGTGGTGCGGCGCTTGAAAGACCGTCGCACCTGGGCTTCTGCGTGGACCGCCCATATGGCGGCCCCACTCGCCAAGCCCCTGGCGTTGCGCTTTTGGCGCGAGGGCCGCTATCCGGTTCCGAACTTGGTGGCTCCGGCGTTTTTGCGACATGACCCGCCCGAGCGCCAGTTGGGTGGCCGCCCCCAAGGCCTGGCCGTCCTGCACCGCTTTTTGAACGCCCGCAGTGTGGGCTATCGCGGGGGCATCTCCTCCCCCTTGTCTGCCCCCGATGCCTGCTCGCGGCTCTCGCCTTACCTGGCCTGGGGCTGCCTGAGCCTGCGCGAGGTGGTGCAAGCCACCGAGGCCCATCTCGCCGCGCTGCCCCCCACGGCCATGCGGCATCGGGCCGGGCTCCAAGCTTTTATGAGCCGCCTGCACTGGCATTGCCATTTCATTCAAAAGCTCGAGAGCGAACCGGAGATTGAATGGCGCAACATGCATCGGGGCTACGACGGTTTGCGCGAAGATGAATTTCGAGCCGATTGGTTCGAGGCCCTGCAACAAGGGCGCACAGGCTGGCCAATGGTCGACGCGTGCGTGGCCATGTTGCGCGAGACCGGTTGGCTCAATTTCCGCATGCGCGCCATGTTGGTCTCGGTGGCGGCTTATCCGCTGTGGCTGCATTGGCGCCCTGTGGGTCAGTGGCTGGCCACGCAATTTCTGGATTACGAGCCGGGTATCCATTGGAGCCAGATGCAAATGCAGGCAGGCACCACTGGCATCAACACCACCCGGGTGTACAACCCCGTCAAGCAGGCGCAGGACCACGACCCGCATGGCGTATTTGTGCGCCGCTGGGTGCCGGGTTTGCGCCAAGTGCCCACACCCTTGATTTTTGAGCCCTGGCGCATGTCGCCCGCTGAGCAAGCGCAGTATGGGGTGCGCCTGGGCGAAACCGTGGCCATGCCACTGGTGGATTTGGCCCAAGCCACGCGCACGGCCAAGGCCCGTTTGCACGAAAGACGGGGACAAGCGTCGGTCCGCTCGGGCAAGGCCGCCGTACTCGCTCGCCACGCAAGTGAGCGCCAGCCCCGCAAGGCTTACCGTGCCCCGCGCAAAACCGCCCCCGCATCCACGGCCCAATTGGGTTTTGATTTTTAAGCGCGGCGCCACGCGCCGCGTTCAATCACTGCCGGCCACAATGCCACGGGCTTTGAGCTCGGCAATTTGCGCGGGGGTGAGGCCCATCTCCGCCAGGATCTGCTCACTGTCTTGACCCAGGCCGGGCGCAAGGCGGCGGTGACTCCCCGGTGTGGCAGAGAGTTTGGGCACGATGCCTGGAAGGGTGAGCGAGGAACCATCGGCCAATTTAATGGCCTGGAGCATCTCGCGGGCGGCGTAATGCGGATCGGCCGCGATGTCGGCCACGGTGTAGATGCGCCCGGCGGGCACTGACGCCTGTTCGAGTGCGTCGAGCACGGCTTCTACGGGTCGCTGCAAGGTCCAGGCCTCTATGGCTTGGTCGATTTCCGCCACGCGTGCCACGCGTCCGGTGTTGTCGGCAAGCGCCGGATCGTTCGCAAGATCGGGGCGACCGATCAAGACCATGAGGCGCTTGAAGATGCTGTCGCCATTGCCCGCGATCAGGGCATAGCCGCCGTCTTGGCAGCGGTACGCATTCGTGGGAGCGATACCCGGCATGGCGCTTCCGGCAGCGCCGCGCACAGCACCGAAGGCGCTGTACTCGGGAAGCAAGCTCTCCATGCAATTGAAGACCGCTTCATAGAGGGCCACATCAATCACTTGGCCCTCCCCCGTGGCATGGCGGTGTTGCAACGCGAGCAAAATGCCAATCACCCCATGCAAGGCGGCCAGGGTGTCGCCAATGCTCACGCCCACGCGTACCGGCACACGTCCGGGTTCGGCGGTGAGGTGGCGTAGCCCCCCCATGGCCTCACCGATGACGCCAAATCCCGGTCGGTTGCGGTAGGGCCCCGTTTGACCATAGCCGCTGATGCGCAAGACGATGAGTCGGGGGTTGCGCGCGCGCAAATCGTCGGGGCCCAAGCCCCAGCCCTCCATGGCGCCTGGCCGGAAGTTCTCGATGAGGATGTCGGCCTCATCGGCCAACTGGCGCACAATGTCTTGCCCCTGCGGGGTGCGCAAGTCCAGTGCGAGCGAGCGTTTGTTGCGCGACTGGATTTGCCACCAGACGGAGGTACCGTCTTTGAGCATGCGCCATTTGCGCAGAGGATCCCCCACGCCGGGAGGTTCGATTTTGATGACCTCGGCGCCGAAATCGGCCAAGGTTTTGGCGGCAAAAGGGCCGGCGATGAGTTGCCCGAGTTCGAGTACTTTCAAGCCAGCAAGCGCAGCGGGAGCAGATGACATGCCGCCAAGTTTAGCCCCATCGTGGTCCGACGCCCAAGGGGCTTTGCCACTGAGGGCGAGTGATTGGGTCGGGCGTCTGGCGCCACGCTAGGGAGCGGTGCTGGGCGAGATGAGGGGCTCGGCTGTCCAGCAGGCCAGTAATTCAGCGGGCACCTCGGGCACGCGCGTGCGCAGGTAGTGGCGAATAAAGGGTTCGGGCGCATGGGGGTGCGTGGTGCCACTCCAGATGCCGCCCTCAACCACCCGCATGGCGGTGCCTTCGACGCGCAACAGCACCACAGCGCTGGTGAGTTGCGTGAAATGCACGGTGGCGAGCAGCCAGTCCTGCTGCTGCAATAACTGCGTGATGCGGGCCGATTGCGAATCTGGAGGGCTGTGCTGGCGCAGCGTGGTCAGAGCGGTTTGGGCCGTGGGGTCGTGCAGCGCGAGCGTGTGGACCGCGCGGCAGTCCCGCGTGTGGCGATTCCAGAGCTGCGCCATCTGGCCCAAGACATCCACGGGCCGTCCATCGACGCGCAGGATCCAGCGCTCGTCCTGCGCGGTCCATTCCAGATGACTCCAAGTCACCCCCACCACCACCGCGGCCAGCGCCCAAAGCGCGGTGCGTCGCTTCATGGGGTGACTCCGAACGCATCGACCCCGCTCGGTTTGGCGGTGTGCCAATCCGGACGACTCGCGCGTGCCAAACATCGAAGAAAGTGGGGCATGAGGTCTATCTCGAAAACGTCGCGCCAATGGCCAAACGCTGTGGCCAAGCGCTCCGAAGCATAGCGAATCTGGTGTGATGCACCCCGAGGGGCCATCTCCAGCAAGGGGCATTTCAAGGGGTATTGGCGTCTGCTCCAACGAGGGAAGGTGAATTGGCAGTAGATTCGGGCCTGTGTCGGTTCATGATCCTGCCCCAACGGCAACACCCCCTCTGCCCTCCTCCATCTGGACGCCTACTCGCGCGGCTGCCTTGGCGCGGCTGCACGCGGTGGACCCAGAGGCCTACGCGCAGAGCCGTAACCACTTGCAGGGCGCTGTCTCGGGTCTCTCCCCATACCTCACGCACGGGGTGTTGACCTTGCCCGAGGCGCTCACGGGTGTGAACGCGGAATCGCCACTGCCGGTCACGCACAAGTGGGTGTACGAGTTGGGTTGGCGCGCATTTTTTCGGCATGTCTGGCAACACCGGGAAGACGGAATCTTCGAGTCCCTTCATGCGGGCCCCTTGCCGGATGACGCCTACGCCCGCGAGTTGCCCACGGACTTCTTGCACGCCTGCACAGGGGTACCGGTGGTGGACCAAGCCGTGCGACAGCTCTACGCCACGGGCTGGCTGCACAACCATGCGCGGATGTGGTTGGCCAGCTATGTCGTGCATGTTCGCAAAGTTCACTGGCGCAGCGGAGCCGATTGGATGGTCTCACACCTGCTCGATGGCGATTTGGCGAGCAACCATCTGAGCTGGCAGTGGGTGGCTGGCACGGGCAGCATCAAGCCCTACGTGTTCAATGCGGAGAACGTGGCCCGCTTCGCCCCGCCCGATTGGCACAGCCCCGGCACGGTGGTGGACCAGTCTTACGAGGTGCTCACCGCCTTGGCGTTTGATCGTGCGGCCGCACCCCCGTCAAAGAATCCCGCCCAGGTGATTGCCACCCCCAGGCCGCAGGTGCACACCACACCGCCACCGGCACTGGGCGTTGCGCGTCCTGGCGCGGGTGTTGCGCAGGCGTTGGCCGGGCGTAGCGTGTGGCTGGTTCATCCTTGGGCCTTGCGCGTGCCGCCGGCGGATTTGCCTCGGGACACGGTGGTGATGGGCGTTTATCTCGCGTCTTTCCATGCACAGTGGCCTTGGACCGCGGCGCGCTGGCTTTGGGTGGACACGCTCATGCGGGCGATTTGCCCCACGCGGTATTGGGTTGACCCGCAGGCGCTGACGGATTTGTTGGCGCACGCCGCCCGGGTGCGCACGACGGACGACCCGCATGTGGCGGCAGGCTTACCCGAGCGGGTTGAGCGGGTGGCGCCAGCCAGACTGTTTGCGGACGTGCCCACGCGCTGCGGCAGCTTCTCACAATGGTGGCGCAAGGCCACCCAAGGGGTGACTGACGCCGATGCGTTGTGGCGTCAAGCGGGAGAGACACTAGGGGCTTCGTTCACGTGAGTGAACAACGTCTGTTCACCCCGCGAGTGAACGACGTGATCGAATGAACTGAGTGCGACCGACCGCTAAACGCTTAGCGCTTGCGCTTATGCGCCTGACCAGCGGCACCCGGGACGCGGTTTTCGATGTGACGGAACGTGATGCGACCTTTGCTGAGGTCGTAGGGCGACATCTCGAGCGAGACTTTGTCGCCTGCCAACACGCGAATGCTGTGCTTGCGCATCTTGCCGCCGGTGTAGGCCACCAACTGGTGTCCGTTCTCCAAGGTCACGCGGTAGCGCAGGTCCGGGAGCACTTCGTCCACTTTGCCGAGCATTTCAATGAGTTCTTCTTTGGCCATCTAAATTCCTGTTCGAGTAAGGGTGTGGCCACTGTGACAAAACCGATTGCCTCATGATGCGTTGCGCAGCGCGAAAGACCTGCTGCGCATCGTCAAGGAGGGCATCGGCATTGCGTTCAGCGCCCATGACAAAACGATGACGCACCACCGATTTGGCCGGCGGTGGTCATCGTTTGCGTTTGCCGATTCACGTGCCAAGGCGCGTGAGCGGCTTCAGTGCGAACGCAAATCAGTAGCTGCTGCGGCGGCCGCCGCCGTTGTAGCCACCACCGTTGTAGCCACCACCACCGCCGCCAGCGAAACCACCGCTACGGGGCGGGCGGGCTTCCATGGGGCGAGCGATGTTGACGGTCAGGTCACGACCCGCCATGTTTTTGCCATGCAGGCCTTGGATGGCGGCTTCGGCTTCAGCTGGGCTGGCCATTTCGACAAAGCCAAATCCTTTGGAGCGGCCGGTGTCGCGCTCCATCATGACTTTGGCGGATTGAACCTGACCAAAGGCGGAGAAGTGTTGTTGGAGATCGTCGTCACGAACCGAGTAGGACAAGTTACCGACGTAGAGTTTGTTGCTCATGATGGAGCCTTTCAGAAAAGTGCACCCCAGGGTGCGGGTTGAATGGGTTTCAGGCCAAAGCGGCCGGGTTGAGGAGCCAATAGCGTCCCTGGACGGCGGCATACATGAGCGCGCTCTCCTGAGATTGAAATTGGGGCGTGAAGGTATAGACGCGGTCATGCGTCTGCGAGCCTTCACCACTGCGCACCGACAAGGAGGCCGTATGGTGCCCCGCAGGTTGGGAGCGGCTCAAAGGTGTGATGCGGAACTTACCGACCACAAAAGAGGAAATTGACGATAAAGGAGACATGAATAACCAGGTAAATGGGGCGTTGAACGCCCGAGTTCCGGTTTGGATGCAAATGACAAGGCAAACCGACGGGGGTGAGAGTGGAGCTTGCCCAGGGGAGAAAGTCAGACCGCATGAGGCAACCACAGTCGTGGCGCGCGGGTATCAGCTGGCGGTAAGGAGTGACCGATGGCTGTATCGAACCTTATTGCAGCGAAGGTAAGCTAAATAGCCGCAATGGAGCAAATGTAACCGATTTTGCGCAAAGGGGCAAGCAGAGGCGCGCAAACTCGTCTTAAATGCTTCAGATGCCCCTCGAACAGAATCGGGATTGGGTTTGCACCACGCGGGCCTAGGGGCGGCAAATGAACCAATCCATCGCATCGCGCAGGGGTATTGGGGGTTGCGGCGAATGAATTAGGATTCAATACCCAAGGAGATCATCATGCGCATTGCTTTCCAGTACCACCACGCGGCCATGCTGTTGAAGTACAGCGGGATCAGCTTTATTTCGGGTGCCGTCAACCACGGCTTTTTCAGTGGCGAGCGCTCTTTGTGGACGGCCGCCGTGGGCATCGTGCTGTTTGTGGCGGGCGCGGTGATGGCGCACCGACTGGAAGACGGATCGGGCGAGGCCGAGGGGTCTCTCTTGCAAACCCTGTTGCTCGGCGCTCTGCTCTCTGTGGGATTGGGCTTTTTCACGGGCGGCTTGCAACACTTCCCAGACTCTCCTGAGCGTAGCGCTTGGGTGGTGCCCTTGGGCTTTGTTCTCTCGGTGCCCGCCTTGGCCATGAGCCTGCCCGTGACCTGGCGCCCCTCGAGCACGGCTTACACCGTGGTCGGCGCAGTGGTGGTGAGCGTGGCGAGCTATGGCACTTGGCAATGGCTCGAACGCAACCCGGCGTATTTGGGCACGCATGCGCACGGACCTCAGGCCCATGACTCGCACGCGCATGGAGACGACGACCACGACGCTGCGGGCTTGACCGCTTTGGTGGTGGATCGGACCCTCGACATCCGCATGAGCGACGCCATGCGCTTCACCCCCGATCGCATCGAGGTGCGCGCTGGAGAAACCTTGCGCTTGCGGGTATTCAATGACGGCAAGGTGCCGCACGAACTCGTGCTTGGTACGGATGCCGAAATTGCCGAGCATGCGCAAGAGATGAAGCAAGGCAAAGCCCACGAACCCCACGAGCATGCCGGGGGGGCTTCCATCGAGCTCGACCCGGGTAAGAGCGGTGAGTTGGTGGTGCGCTTTGCCAAAGCCATGACCCTGCAGATGGCTTGCCTCGTGCCAGGCCACTACGAAGCCGGTATGCGCGGCAAAGTGGAGGTTTCCATGGCCAGTGCCAAAGCCGCTACCGCGGCAGGCCATGACCACGACGGGCACAAGCACTGAGGGCCAGGCTTAGGCGTGGCCAGCGCGGCATTCAGGCTGAACTTGTCGTTTCCTGGAGGGCGCTTGCTTTTCCAAACGGTGACCGGCTCCCTGGCTTATGACCTGTTTCGGGGAGGGGTGAGTTGCCCTCCCCAGTCCGCGACGGTGTCCTTGATCAACTGCGAAACGATTCGGCTGGCTTTGGTGAGTGGGCCTTGTTTGGAGTGGGCGAGCGTCACATAGCGTTTGAGATCGGGGCCCGTGATCTTCGCGGCCTGGAGTCTGCCCATTCGCAATTCCTGATCGACGGAAAAAGGCCCCAAGAGGGCATACAGGTGTGGGTTGTCGGCGATCAATTCCTTTTGCACGCGCAGCGAGTCCGCTTCTATGGCCGCTTGCAGCTGAAAGCCTTTGCTTTTGGCGGTTTCATCGAGAATGGCGCGCCAGTGCGCCGGGCGGCGCGGCAGCACCAAGGGCAGCCCCTCGAGACGGCGAAACTCGACCGTCTCTGAGAGCGTGAGGGCCAGTCCGGGGCGCGAGACCAAATAGGTACTGGCGGTCGTGAGCAAGATCTCATCCGGGTTGCGCGGGCCCTGGTAGCGAAAAAGAATGGCCATGTCGACCTGACCTGAGTCGAGCAAGGCATCGAGTTCACCCCCTTGGCCCTCGCGGATGTTGAGGGTGATTTTGGGGTACTCATGGTGCAGGCGCTTGAAGACGTGTGTCATCAAGGGGTGGGCCGCAGAGGGCAGGATGCCAAGGCGGACCTCGCCCATCGGCAATTTGGCGGTTTGCTGGATGTCCGCAAAAAACGCTTCAGACTCCCGAATCCACTGACGGGCCCTCAAGGCCACATGGGTCCCAAGCTCGGTCAAGGCCACCCCCCGCCCCGTGCGCCGAAACAAAGCACCTCCGCACTGCGCTTCGAAAGCACTGATTTGTCGGCTGATGTGGGATTGCACGGTCTGACGTTGGGCCGCCACCTTGGTGAAGCTCCCCAACTCGGCGACTTCCAAGAACAGCTTGAAATCTTGTAAATGCATTGCTCCCCCTTGATATGCCTAAATTGGCATATCTGAAATTACTCTGTGCATTCTATTCAGATGACTCGGGCCTGCCTAGAGTGCGCGGGTAACGACTTTTCGCGCCCGTCGCATGGGCGCGCATCCGCCAAGGAAAAACATGAAATTTGTGAGTTTTGAATATGAGGGCACAGCCCGCTACGGCCTCTGGAAGGACGAGGGCCATTGGTTGCAAGCCCCGGCCGAATTCCTCGCCCAGTACCCTGACCTCAAAGCGGTCATTGCGGCAGGCCAACTCGACGCGCTGGAGGCCGCCGCGCAGGCCAGTGGCACGCCCATTCTGGCTGCGCAGGCGCGTTTGCTCCCGGTCATCGGTAACCCTGGCAAGGTGTTTTGCGTGGGCTTGAATTACAAAACCCATGTGGCGGAGATGAAGCGAGCCGATAGCGAGCACCCCGCCATCTTCACCCGCTTTGCCGATAGCCTCAATGCGCACGGCGCCGCGCTGCCCAAACCCAAGGCCACACAGCGATTTGACTTCGAGGGGGAACTTGCTGTCATCATTGGAAAGGGGGGGCGCCAAATTTCCCAAGCCGAGGCCTGGGATCATATTGCGGGCTATGCCTGCTTCAACGACGGCACGGCCCGGGACTGGCAACGTCACACCCATCAATGGACACCGGGCAAGAACTTCCCGGGTACCGGCCCCCTGGGCCCGTTCATGGCGACTCGAAAAGCCATACCCGATGTCAACGTGTTGACGCTCGAGACGCGGCTCAACGGACAGGTGATGCAAAAAGCCTCTGTCGCGGATTTGATTTTCACCTTGCCCGTCATCATCGAATACCTCTCTGGGTTTACCCCCCTTTCCCCCGGCGATGTGATCGCCACGGGCACACCGGGCGGCGTGGGCGACAAGCGAGAGCCCGCGGTCTACATGGTGGCGGGGGATGTCATTGAAGTCGAGATCACGGGTTTGGGCACTTTGCGCAACGTCGTGGTTGACGCCGCGAACTAAAGGAAATGGCATGACGACCCAAACACAATCGCTGCGCATGGCCGTTGACATTGGCGGCACATTCACGGACATGGCTTGTTTTGACGAGGCGGAGGGAAAGATCTCTTTTGGCAAGGCCTTGTCCACCCACGGCCATTTGCATGAGGGCATTCAGAACACGCTCGATGGCGCGGGAATCGATTTGGCCCACGGCTACCTCTTTCTGCACGGCTCGACGATCGCCATCAACACGCTGCTCGAGCGCAATGGTGCCAACACAGCCCTGCTGATCACCGAGGGCTTTCGCGACATTTATGAAATTGGCCGGGTCAACCGTCCCGACGCCTACAACCTGTTTTTCTCCAAGCATGTTCCCTTGGTGCCTCGCTCTAAGCGGCATGAGGTGAGCGAGCGCTTGCGCGCGGATGGCTCCATTCATCGACCGCTCGATGAGGCGCGGGTTCGCGCCCTCGCCCAACAACTCAAGGCCGAGCAAATTGAAGCGGTGGCCGTCTTGTTGTTGCACTCATACCGCAACCCCGATCATGAGCGACGCGTCAAAGCCATCTTGCAGGAGGAAATCCCAGGCGCGTTCATTTGCGCCTCGCATGAACTCTCCCAAGAATATCGGGAGTTCGAGCGGGTTTCGACCGCCGTGGCCAATGCCTATGTGGGGCCACGCGTCTCCACCTACTTGGGTGAGTTGCAAGAGCACTTGGCGGATAAAGGCTTTGCGGGCGACTTTTACGCGGTGCAGTCCACCGGCGGACTCTTCCCGCTGGAGCACGCGCGCCGCGATTGCGTGCGCATGCTCGAATCCGGACCGGCGGCCGGAGTGATTGGCGCGCAGGCCATTTGTGCCCAATTGGGTTTACCCGATGCGATTGCGTTTGACATGGGTGGGACCACCGCCAAGGCGGGGGTGATCAGCGAAGGCAGGCCGCTCACCACGGGCAGCGCCTTGATTGGCGGCTATGAGAAAGCCCTGCCCATCCAGATTCCCATGATGGATATTTTTGAAGTGGGGACGGGGGGCGGATCGATCGCAAGGGTCGAGTTGGGCAACTCCTTGCGCGTGGGCCCCCGCTCCGCGGGTTCGATGCCCGGGCCCGTTTGCTACGGCCGGGGCGGAGAGGAGCCGACCGTCACCGACGCCAATCTGATTTTGGGACGGCTCGATGAGCACAACTTCCTCGGGGGAGAGATGCCCCTCTACATGGAACGCGCGCGCGCAGCCATGGACGAGAAGGTGGCCAAGCCTCTGGGCTTGGATGCCACCCGAGCGGCCGATGGGATTTTGCGCATCGCGGTGACGCAAATGTCGCATGCCGTCAAAGCGGTCACCACCGAGCGCGGGCTTGATGCGGGGAGTTTCACCATGGTGGTCTATGGGGGCGCAGGCCCCTTGCACGCCTCGGCCATCGCGCGTGAGATTGGCATTCGCAAGGTGCTCATTCCCTATGCCCCAGGGTACTTCTCGGCCTACGGCATGCTGTTCTCCGACTTGCGGTATGACTACGTTCGCTCCGTCTTTCGACGGCTTGACGGTCTTTCTTTTGATGAAATCGAAGCGATTTACAAAGAAATGGAAGATGAAGGGCGCGCGGCGATCAGTGCATCGCAAATCCGTCCGGAGGAAATTGTGTTTGAGCGCGCGGCAGACATGCGCTACTTCGGTCAGGAGCATGCCGTGACGGTTGATATTCCGCATGCGTATTTTGAACAAAGGGATCGCGCGGGCATCAAGACCCATTTTGACGAAGTGCACAAGGTGCGCTATGGCACTTCGGCGCCCAAAGAGCCCGCCGACATCGTGAGTTTGCGCGTGACCGTGCTCGGTCGCATGAAAAAGCCCCCGCGCACCGAAGTGGCACCCGGTAAGGCTCAGGTGGAAGCGAGCGCCTTGCGCGCGCACAAGCCGGTGTATTTCCGAGGTGCGGGCGATTATGTGTCGACGCCTGTTTTCAAACGCGACCTGCTGCGCAGCGGCAATGTGATCGAGGGCCCTGCCCTCATTGAAGAACACGCCTCCACCACCGTGGTTCAACCGGGTGACACGCTTTGCGTGGACTCGCTTGGCAATCTCCAAATTTCCATCGGGAGCGACCGCACATGAGCACCCCAACGCAACACACCTCCTCTGCCTCGGTAGACCCGGTCATCGTGGAGATCATTCGCAACGGCTTGTTTGCGGTGACAGAGGAGATGAAAACCAACCTCATGCGCACGGCGTACAACTTGATCATTTATGAGGCCTTGGATTTCACGGTCGGCCTCTTTACCAAGGAGGGCGATACGGTCTCGATCGGCTTGGGCCTGCCGATGTTCATTCGCGGCATGTCCGAAACGGTCAAGGCCAAGATTCGACACTTTGGCTACGAGAATATTCATCCTGGTGACATTTTGGTGACCAACGATGCCTACACCACGGGCAGTCACCTCAACCACTTTACCTTCACCATGCCCGTGTTTCATGAGGGTGAACTCATTGGGTTTACCTGTTGCATGGCCCATTGGCTCGATGTGGGCGGAAGCTTGGGACAGATCACGACCGACATTTTTTCGGAAGGTATTCAGATTCCGATTGTGAAATACCAGCGTGCGGGGCAAGTGAATCAGGATTTGATCGACATCATTGCCATGAATGTTCGACTACCCGAGCGCGCGCTGGGTGACTTGCGGGCTCAAATCACGGCCGTCACCACCGGCGAGCGTCGATTCCTGGAGTTGGTCCAGCGCTACGGCAATGCCGCCGTCCAAGCCTCGATCGCCCAAATCATGGACGCCTCGGAAGCCTTGGCCAGACAAAACACCTTGTCGATTCCCGATGGCGTCTATGAGGCCGAATCGTTCATGGACGACGATGGACTGGAAGTGGGTAAACGCATCCCCATTCGCGTGAAGGTGACCGTCAAGAACGATGAAATGGAAATCGACCTCTCCGACGTGAGCCGACAAGTCAAAGGTTTTTACAACTCGGGCTTTACCACCGGCATCGCTTGCGCCCAAGTGGCCTATAAGTGCCTGACCACGCCGACCGACTACCCAGTCAATGATGGCAGCTTTCGGCCGCTCAAGGTGATCATGCCCATGGGCACTGTGATCAGCGCGGAGCGTCCTTATCCGATGCGGGTGTGGATGACCTTCCCCATGACCGTCATTGACACGATCTTCAAGGCATTGGCGCCCGCCATTCCCGACCGTGCGATTGCGGGCCATCATGCCGACCTCGTGTTTCCCAACATCCACGGTATCTCGCCGGAGGATGGCCGACTCTTCATTGTTGGCATTGGACCTTTGGGTGGAGGCTGGGGCGCCAAGAGCCGAGAGGACGGTGTTTCCGTCACCGTCTGCATCAATGATGGCGACACCCACAACAGCCCTACCGAGCAACTCGAAGCCAAGTACCCCGTTCTGGTGGAGAGCTACAAAATTCGCGAGGACAGCGCTGGCGCGGGCGAGTTCCGCGGCGGCTTGGGCGCCGAGATGGTGGTGCAAGCGCTCTCGCCCTTCTCCGTGACCACGCGCATTGATCGCATGCACTGCAAGCCCTGGGGGCTTCAAGGCGGCGGCGAGGCGGCTGGCAACGGCATCGCCATCCGGCACAAGGGCGAGTGGAAGGAAGACCTCCCCAATGCCAAAATTTTCAATGTCCGCTTAGAACGTGGCGACGCCTACAAAATGCTCTCGGGCGGCGGGGGCGGTTTTGGGAACCCACTGCATCGGGACGCGCAGAAAGTGGCCGAAGACGTGCGCGAAGGCTACGTGAGCAAAGCGGCCGCAGAGAAACTCTATGGCGTGGTGCTCGATGAGCGTTTACGCGTCAAAGAAGCCGAGACCCAAGCCCTGCGCAACCATGCTTGACACCATGCAGGAACACCCCAGCCAAGCCCAAGCCAGCCGTTTGGCGGAGCTGTGGCATCGGCTCTCGGCGCAGCATATCGCGCTGGGGTGCTCCTGCACCATGAGCGGCATTAGCGTCACGCTGGAGGATTTCGAGCGCGACATTGCCGACTATTTGTGGGCCGAGAGTGAGCGTCTCGGTCAAACCGATGTCGTGCGATTTCTGCTCGAACCCGGCCCCATCGCCCAACAAGACCAAGCCATCCGCAAGTTGCTGCAACGACTTCAGGAGGGATTGGCCGAAGAAGCCGTAGCGACTTGGTTGCTCACGCGCATGACCCAGACCATTGAGTCCTATGCCAAGCTGCATGGACCCTCGGTTGACGCCCCATTGCTCGGTGGCGCCAAAGCTTGGCGCACCGGCTATCGGGAATGATGACAAACCCCACAGGAGACTACACATGATTCAACTGAGACAAAAATGGGCGGTGTGGATGCTTGCCCTCATGGGCAGCGTTGCCAGCGCACAATCCAAATTTCCCGAAGGCCCCATCAAAATGATCGTGCCCTTTGCGGCCGGAGGGGGTGTGGACAGTGCCGCACGAGTGGTGGCCAAGCAATTGGGCACCAACCTGAATGTGCCCGTCATCGTGGAGAACAAACCCGGCGCCAACGGCTCCGTGGGTGGCAAGTTTGTCCAATCGGCCAACCCCGATGGCCTGACGCTCTTGTTCTCGGCCTCGACCCACGCCTTGGCCAAACAGGTGATGGCCAACCCGCCCTACGATCCTCAAACCGAGTTTGCGCCCATCGCCCGAGTGGGTGAAGCGCCTTTGATGATGGTCATCGCCCCCAACCTCCCGCAGACCAAATTGTCTGAAGTGATCGCGGCCGCCAAACAAAGTCCCGACAAATGGACTGCCGCGCTTCCCGCCCTTGGCGCAGCGAGTCACTTGGGGACCTTGATGTTTGCCAAACAAGGGCAACTCAACAATTTGGCCACGGCGGTCTACAAAGGCACCGCTCCGGCCTTGAACGATGTCGCTGGCGGACATGTGCAGATTCAGATTGATGCCATCATTGCCCTCCAAGGCATGGCCAAGGCTGGCAAAGTTAAACCCATCATGGTGACTTCGGCCAAACGCAGCTCGGTCATGCCGAACGTGCCGACTGCCGTGGAGAGCGGTTATCCCAAGTTTGTGACGGAGTCTTGGTACGGAATTTGGACGGCCAAGAACACGCCTGCGGATCGGGTTCAGTTCTTGAACAAGTCTGTCAATGAGGCCGTGGCGCAACTCACCAAAGCCGGGGCCTTTGAAGCGCTGGGCATTGAGCCGGTGGTGGAGAGCGTGGAGGACTTCCGCAAGTACATGGCCGCCTATGTCACGGAAAGCGCGGATTTGCTCAAAGGCGCGGGATTCAAGCCAGAGTGAGTTCTTTGGGGGGGGGTAAGGGCCGACTCGCCCTTGCCCTAGGCGCGGCGACAAGCCATCGCTCGGCTCATTGGAACGACACTTTGGCAAAACCCTCGGAGGACATGTAAAGCCCAACGGATACCCCGCGTTGGCGCCAACGCACAATGGCCTCTAGGGTGGTTGCGTCAAAGAGCAATACCTCCAAGCCCAGTTTGTATTGCCAGGGGACGGGTGGCGTTGTCTGCATGCAGATGTTTTGCGCGAGCTCGAGCTCCACGCTGTCTGGCATGAGCTCTAGTCGACCGGTGCCCGGACGACAGGCGATGTCGTTGCTCACCCCGATGCGCGAGCGCATGATGGTGATCTGCGGTTCAGCGCTAAAGACCAAGCCGCCGCCATTGGAGTTTTGCACTTCCGAGAGGGCGAACTCTCGGGTATTCACAGAAGTGCCCAGCATTTTGGCGAACACCGCAATGGGGCTCACGCCGGTTCCATGGCTCAGAAAATCGCTCTTGCACTGGTTCTGGGTCAGATCAAGCTCGCACAGGCGGATGGCCGCGTGTCCGAGAGGTAGAGTGGGTAAGGAGCGGGTGGTGCGCATTTGTCGGAACACCTGCGCATAGGGCTCGCACTGGTCATCCCGACAGAAATACCGAGTTGGTGACTTGTCTTCCCCCAGCTCCAACTTGGCCAGTGCCAATAAAGCCTCCCGTTTGGAGATGGGTGCGATGCGTTCGGGAGACTGTGCCACGGCCACGGGCACGGGCGCAGCAGGCGTGGGCGGCGCGGGCACAGCGCTTGGCGTTGCGCTTGGCGTTGCGCTTGGCGTTGCGCTTGGGGTGGGCGTGCTGGTCGCTGGCGGCGGGGTGTATGCGGCGAGCACAATTTCTTCGCGAATCACGCCTTCCACCCACGGCTCCTGTTCACCGCGGGAAGCCTTGTAAACCGAATTCGACACCCTTCGAAAGACGAGCTCCAGCGGCAAACTGGTGTTCTTCACCTCACGCAACAGGTGTTCGGTAAACAAGCCGTTGGCGCCCGTGCCATCGCTGGCTGTGCTGCCGGGTCGGGTGGCGTAAAAAATGACCGTGCCCGGTGGCGCCACCGCCCGAGCCAGGCCTTTGGGCGCCTCTTTGGAGAGCGCCTCTCCTGCAAAGGGGTTGTCGCGACAGGCATCCAGGATCACGATAGACGCCCGCGGCTTGGCCGCTTGGAGGGTTCCCAGCAGCTCATCGAGGGCGATGCTGCCCGCCGTGAGCGTGCGCAAGCTCTGCAAACTCGCGTCAGGGCTCGGGAGGTAGTTTCGCCCCTCGACCTGCATGCCATGACCGGCATAGAAAAGAACGAAGGTGGTGTTTGAATCGACCTTGCTGCGAATCACCTCCTTGAGTTGCGGGATTTGGCCTGAGGGGAGGTCCAGAAATTCGCTCACCTCAAAACCATGGGTTCGCATGAACTTGGCCATGGCGATGGCATCGTTGCGCGGATTGACCAAGGGTGAGGATTTGTAATGGGTGTTGCCAATCACGATGCCCACGCGCTTTTCGACTGGCGCGGCCTGCGCGGTCAAAACCGACAGCGCCAGCCAAAGGCCGAACAGCCCGCCTAAGAGCGTACGCAGCGAAGGGGTCATCCGGCGTTCGGGCCTACCCATGGGTCTGTCAGACGTGTTGTTGAGTTAGCAAAATCAGAAGGGTCATTCTAGCCAGCCGGCCAAAACCATGCCCACCCCACCGGTGAACAAACTGAATCAGAGCCCCAGCACCGAAAAGACTCAAGACGGTTGGATTTGGAGATGGGCCTTTTGCCGGGCCGAGATGGCGGTCCAATCCCATTCGATGCCCAGGCCAGGGCTTGCGGGAGGAAGCGCGTAGCCGTCCTCCACCTGCATGCGGGAGGTGGTGATGTCGTCAAGCTGCGGGATGTACTCGACCCAGGCGGCGTTGGGCACCGCCGCACACAAGCTCACGTGCAATTCCATGAGAAAGTGCGGGCAGACCGCCACATCGAAGGTCTCGGCCAAATGCGCCGTTTTGATCCAGGGCGTGATGCCCCCAATGCGGGCCACATCGGGCTGCACGATCGAGCAAGCACCTTGCTCCAGATATTCCCGAAACTGCATGGGGTGGTACATTGACTCACCCACCGCGACGGGCACGGTCGTGTGCTCGCGCAATTGGCGGTGGCCCGAGATATCTTCGGCCGCAAGAGGCTCCTCGATCCAGGCCAGCGCCAAGCCATCGAAGGCACGCGCGCGACGCACCGCTTCAGCCCGGTTGAGCCCTTGATTGGCATCGGTCATGAGCTCAAAGGCATCGCCCACTGCCGCTCTCACCGCGCTCAAACGCGCCACGTCCTCGCTCAAGTGGGGGCGACCTATTTTGATCTTGGCCCCTTTGAAGCCTTCGGCCTGCGCCTGCAAGGTCTGGTCGACCAAGGCTTGGGGCGACAAATGTAACCAGCCCCCCTCCGTGGTGTAGAGCGGCACGCGCGGTTGCGCCCCCCCGAGCAAGCGCCACAGGGGTAAGCCCTGACTGCGCGCGCGCCAGTCCCATAGCGCGGTATCAACACAAGCCAGCGCCAGACTGGTGATGGCCCCCACTGCCGTGGCGTGGGTGTGGAAGAACAGGTCTTTCCAGATCGCCTCGATGGCAACGGGGTCACGCCCAATCAAGCGCGGGGCGAGGTGGTCTTTGAGCAAAGCCAGCACCGATGAGCCCCCCGTGCCAATGGTGTAGGCATAGCCCGTGGCGTCAATGCCATCGCTGCAGTGCAAGGTCAGCAGTAGGG
>VEQC01000164.1 GCA_018883455.1 Limnohabitans sp.
GCAGCACCTTGGGCACAGCGAACACCGGGCCGATGCCCATCTCGTCGGGTTCGCAGCCCGCGACTGCAAAGCCCAGGAAGCGACCCATGGGCTTGAGATTGTGGCGTTGCGCATAGGACTCGCTGACCACCGCACAGGCGCCGGCGCCGTCGGAGAACTGGCTGGCATTGCCGGCGGAAATCACGCCGCCCGGCATGGCCGAGCGGATGCCGCTGATGCCTTCCTTGGTGGTGCCCTCGCGGGTGCCTTCGGCTTTGCTGACGGTCACCTGCTTGGTGGACATGCCGCGAACCGGATCGGCCACGCCGGCGGTGACGGTGATGGGCGCAATCTCGTCATCGAACTTGCCGGCGGCCTGCGCCGCGCAGGCCTTCTGCTGGCTGCCCGCACCGTATTCGTCCATCGCGTCGCGGCCGATACCGTAACGCTGCGCCACCTGCTCGGCGGTCTGCAGCATGCTCCAGTAGATCTCGGGCTTCTTGGCATGCAAAGCAGGATCTCGCAGCATGTGCAGGTTCATTTCCTGCTGCACGCAGGAGATGCTTTCCACGCCACCAGCCACATACACGTCACCCTCGCCCGCGATGATGCGCTGCGCAGCCAGTGCGATGGTTTGCAGGCCCGACGAGCAGAAGCGGTTCACGGTCAAACCCGAGACCGTGACCGGGCAGCCCGCCATCAAGGCGATCTGGCGCGCGATGTTGGCGCCGGTGGCGCCTTCGGGGTTGGCGCAGCCCATGATGACGTCTTCGACTTCACCAGCGTCGATGCCAGCGCGGGCGATGGCGTGTTTCACGGCGTGACCACCCAGGGTGGCACCGTGGGTCATGTTGAAGGCCCCTTTCCAAGATTTGGTCAAAGGGGTGCGGGCAGTGGAAACAATGACGGCTTGGGTCATGGCAGTGATCCTTGGTCTCAATTCAGGGTTTTGCCGTCAGCGGCGAGGCGCTGCAGCAGGGGAGCCGGTTGCCAGAAGCTGGCATCGTCGTGCGGGTTGGTGGCAAAACGCTTCATGGCTTGCACGACATTGAAGAGGCCGAGCTGATCGGCGTAGAGCATGGGGCCACCGCGGTGGATCGGGAAACCATAGCCGGTGATGTAGACCATGTCGATGTCGCTCGCCTTGGCGGCGATGCCCTCTTCCAGAATGTGCGCGCCTTCATTGACCAGCGCAAAAACCAGACGCTGCACGATTTCGTCGTCGGAGATCTTGCGCGGCTTGAGCCCCAGGGCTTCGCGGTGTTTGAGGATCATGGCCTCGACCTCGGCGCTGGGCAAGGCGTCACGCCTGCCCGGTGCGTAGTCGTACCAGCCTTTGCCGGTCTTTTGCCCAAAACGGCCCATTTCGCACAGCAGATCGGCGGTCTTGCTGTAGCGCAGGCCGGGGTGTTCAATGGCGCGGCGCTTGCGAATCGCCCAGCCAATGTCATTGCCCGCCAAATCGCCCATGCGAAACGGCCCCATGGCAAAACCGAATTTTTCAATGGCGCGATCGACCTGTTGCGGGGTACAACCCTCGTCGAGCAAAAACCCGGCTTGACGGGCGTATTGCTCGATCATGCGGTTACCAATAAAGCCATCACAGACGCCCGAGACCACCGCGGTTTTCTTGATGGTTTTGGCCAAGCCCATGACTGTCGCCAAGACGTCTTTGGCGGTCTTGGCCCCGCGCACCACTTCGAGGAGCTTCATGACATTGGCGGGACTGAAGAAGTGCAAACCCACCACGTCTTGGGGGCGCTGGGTGAATCCGGCGATGGTGTCCACATTCAAGGTGGAGGTGTTGGTGGCGAGGATGGCGCCAGGCTTGGCGATGGCGTCGAGCTGGCGGAAGACCTGCTCTTTCACGCCCATTTCCTCAAAGACGGCCTCGATCACCAGATCGACATCGCGGAAATCCTCATACGCCAGCGTGGGGTGCAGCAAGGCCATGCGTTCTTTGTATTTCTCTTCCTTGAGCTTGCCCTTTTTGACCTGCGCTTCGTAGTTCTTGCGAATGGTGGCCAAGCCTCGGTCCAGCGCTTCTTGTTGGGTCTCGAGCAAGACCACGGGAATGCCCGCATTCAGGAAGTTCATGCTGATGCCGCCCCCCATGGTGCCCGCGCCGATCACGCCCACCCGGCGAATGCTGCGGGTGGGGGTGTCCGAGGGCACATCGTCAATCTTGGAGGCGGCGCGTTGGGCGGAAAACAGATGGCGCAAGGCGCGGCATTCCGGCGTCCACATCAGATTGATGAAGATTTCGCGTTCTTTGGCCGCGCCTTGGTCAAACGGCAGCTTGGTGGCGGCTTCCACTGCATCCACACACTTGGGCGGCGCGGGGAAATGCCGTGCCATGCCTTTGGCCATGTTGCGGGCAAACTGAAAGTAGGCTTGATCCTGCGGGTGCTTACAAGGCAGGTCGCGTAGCCGCGGGAGCGGGCGCACGGCAGCGACTTCGCGAGCCAGCGCCATCGCCTCCTCCATGAGCTTTTCCGGGGCCGAGGCCATGCGGTCAAACAGCTTTTGACCCGGCACCATGGCCAGCAAATCGCTTTTCACCGATTCACCGCTCACGATCAAGTTCAGCGCAGGCTCCACGCCCAGGGCGCGGGGCAGGCGCTGGGTGCCGCCCGCTCCCGGAATCAGGCCGATCTTGACTTCAGGCATGGCAATCGTGGTCCCCGGCGCGGCAATGCGGTAGTGGCAACCCAGCGCCAGTTCCAAGCCACCGCCCATGGCCACGCTGTGGATGGCCGCCACCACGGGCTTGGTGCTGGCCTCCAGGGCTGAGATCACGCTGATGAGAATGGGTTCTTGCAGCGCCTTGGCGCTGCTGAATTCGCGGATGTCCGCCCCACCCGAGAAGGCCTTGCCGGCACCGGTGAGCACGATGGCCGCCACGGCGGGATCGGCCAGGGCTTGCTCTAAGCCGGCCACAATGCCTTGGCGCGTGGCCAAGCCGAGTCCGTTGACGGGGGGGTTATCGAGGGTGATGACGGCGAGATTGCCGTGCACCTGATAGGTGGCTGTCATGGAGGGCTCCAAAGAGAGTCAGTTCAAGCGGGGAGTTTGTAATCGTGTAGCTGCTCGCGCAAACGGTTTTTCTGCATCTTACCCGTTGCACCCAGGGGAATGGCGTCCACGAAGATCACGTCATCGGGCACTTGCCACTTGGCAATTTTGCCCTCGTAGAAGGCGAGCAATTCGTCGCGGCTGACGGCCGCATCGGGTTTTTTCACCACCACGAGCACCGGACGCTCGTCCCATTTGGGATGGAAGACCCCAATGCACGCGGCCATGGCCACGCTCGGGTGCGCCATGGCGATGTTTTCCACATCGATCGAGCTGATCCACTCGCCCCCCGACTTGATCACATCTTTCGTGCGATCCGTGATCTGCATGAAGCCGTCGGCGTCAATTGTCGCCACGTCCCCCGTGGGGAACCAGCCGTCTTGCAAGGGAGAGCCACCCTCCCCTTTGAAATATTCCCGAATGACCCAAGGCCCGCGCACCAGCAAGTCGCCGTAGGTCTGGCCATCATGGGGCTGCGGTTGGCCCTGGTCGTTGACGATTTTCATGTCAATGCCATAAATGGCGCGCCCCTGTTTGAGGCGAATCTTCATCTGCTGCTCGGCCGGGAGCTTCAAATGTTTGTTCTTCAAGGTACACAGGGTGCCCAGAGGGCTGAGCTCAGTCATGCCCCAAGCGTGAAGCACGTCCACACCGTAATCATCGCGGAAGGCATCAATCATGGCTGGCGGGCAAGCCGAACCCCCAATGACCGTGCGCTGGAGGGTGGAGAACTTCAAGCCCTTGGGCAACATGTGGGTCAGCAACATCTGCCAGACGGTGGGTACGCCTGCGGCGAAGGTCACGCCTTCAGCCTCGATGAGCTCGTACACCGACTGACCATCGAGCTGGCCCCCCGGAAAAACCAGCTTGGCGCCAGTGAGCGCGGCGCTGTAGGGGATGCCCCAGGCGTTGACGTGGAACATGGGCACGACGGGCAGGATGCTGTCGCGCGCAGAGATGGCCATGACATCGGGCAAGGCCGACGCATAGGCGTGCAAAATGGTCGAGCGGTGACTGTAGAGCGCACCTTTAGGGTTGCCCGTGGTGCCCGAGGTGTAGCACAGGCTCGACGCGCTGTTTTCATCAAACACCGGCCAATCGTAAGTCTGCGGCTGCGAACCCATCCAGGCTTCGTAGCTCACCAAGTTCGGGATGCCCGCGTCTTTGGGCAGTGCCTCGGCCTCGCACAGCGCCACCCAATGGCGCACGGTGTGGCATTGGGCGTGAATTTTCTCAATGATGGGCAGAAACGTCATGTCAAAGCACAGCACCTGGTCTTCGGCATGGTTGGCGATCCAGGCAATTTGCTCGGGAATCAAGCGCGGGTTGATGGTGTGCAACACCCGACCGCTGCCACTCACCCCAAAGTAAAGCTCCAAGTGCCGGTAACCATTCCACGCCAAGGTGGCGACCCGATCGCCGTGCGCGAGCGACCAGGCATCTAAAGCCCGCGCGACCTGACGCGAACGCTTGGCAACGGTGGCCCAATCCGTACGGTGGATATCGCCCTCGACGCGCCGCGAGACGATTTCACCATCCCCGTGGTGTTTTTCCGCAAATTCAATCAAGCTCGAGATCAGCAACGGCTGATCCTGCATGAGTCCCAACATGGTGTGCTCCTCTTGTATGGGGCGCAGCGGCAAGGCATGCGTCCCCTTTTTTTGTTCAAGACATCTACCTTACACCATCCAGACAGCGGTTTGAATGACCGGGCTGTAGCCCTGACACCATCCGAATCAATATAATACAAAAACATTTATTTATGGATGGGATCAATACCATGGAATTCTTTTTGACTCGATTGTCACGTCATCTATTTGTCTTTGCCCTCATGGGGGGATTGGCCCTATTCGCCAGAGCAGAGCCTTTGCCGGCGCCCGACACCTTAGCCGCGCGACTGGGCAAAGCCCCTCAGAACCTCACCGTCTTGGAGCCACACCTGCTCGCGGCCGATTTACCGGCCAAGCGCACCTACCAAGGCTATCCCGCCAGTCAGTTGCTCGACCTCGTGCTGGGTCGGGCCTGGCGTGCGCCCGGCAATGAAGTGGCGTTTCTGGCCCTGGATGGTTATATCTCCCGTATCCCGAGCGAGGACATCGTGCGCCATGAGCCCCTTTTGGCCATCGCCATCCGAGGGCAATCGGATTTCACCGTCGACAACCCATTGCAACGCCAGATGGGCGTACCTCTGGGGCCGTACTATTTGGTTTGGGATAACCTGCGCCACATCCGGTTGCTCGAGCGTGGCGGCCATATTTGGCCCTACCAAGTGGCGCAAGTTCGGGTGGACACCCAGCGCAAAGAAAGCTTGCTCCACCCTGGGCTCTCCGAGGCGGATCGACGCACGGCCAAGCAAGTCCAAGAAGCTTGTCTCAGTTGCCACCAAATTCAAGGCTACGGCGGACAAAAAATGCCCACCGAATTAACCCAATTGGCGCAGAGCCTGAACGAGGCAGAGTTTGTGGAAAAACTACTCGATCCAGCCGCACGCATGGCCAATTCCACCATGCCACCGCTTCTGCCCAAAGCCAAAGCGCAGCAACGTCAAGCGCTTGCCCGACAAATGCATCACTATTTGCGTGAACTCGCGCGTTTGCGCGAGCGCGGTTGAGCGAGCCCACGCATACCTGTGAGGGGCTTGGGTGTTTGTGGCGCGGGTATAACCGCCCGGGAGTGCCTCAGGCGACAAT
>VEQC01000165.1 GCA_018883455.1 Limnohabitans sp.
ATGTAATTATTTTTTATCTTTTGTCTTCCCTTTGCAGAAATGGCGTATGCACTTGAGCCATGAATATATAATTCTTGTGCCGAAATTAATTGAAAATTTGAGTATTCATTCAAGGAAAAGTCACCAATTTTTTCCACGTGGTTTAACATTTTTTTAATGTGATTAATATTATGCGTATTAATTCCTCCATTAAAAAAAACAATATCAGGAATTCCCCCATTTTCATGCTGAGATATTAACGAAGGAATGATTTTTTTAAACGATTTTGTTATAATAGAATCGTCCTCAAAAATCAAAAGTAAATCAGATTCATTACACTCTAATGTTGCTTCTACATGAGACAAAAAACAACCAATTTCACCTCTGGTTAGAAAATCGTTTCCACTCTGTATCTGTTTTGCGGGAAATCTAGTAATTGGAAATGGTAAGTTAACCAAGCGTACATTTTCTTCAAACGTTACCCTTCTTTGGATTGCATTTTCCATGTTAATGTAGCGCGCAGTTATCATAAAATTTCCTTTTTGTTTATCGATAAGATAATTATTTGCGTCGAATGTTGATTCAATGGCGGTCAGAGTATTCAGTCTAGCTGTATTTCATTGCAAATTCAATCGTTGTCTGACCCCTTTCGGTGTTGGAATCAATGGAAGCAGACTAAAGTGCAAGTCCTTTTCCGCTTTGGCCTTGGGTAGCTCGGTGCCCAGGGCTGTTGTCCTCAATCTCGCGTAACTTGGACACGATTTACTCGGGCTTTAATCGAGTTTTTTGGCATAACTTCATCCATTCGAATGAAAAAACAATCAGTTTGTCTCACTCAAACTGGATCAGTTTTAAACGCAGGTCATTTCTTCCAAGTTAAGCATCTTGGCAAGCATACGATTCACCAAAGAAGGTGTTCATAACGTAGGGGGTCTGGGGGAGCTAAGAAGGAGAGTGGTACCCGAAATGGTATCTAAGAATACAAAAAGTCAGAGAAATTTAAGTGACACTACTCTCTCTGGCCTTATGAACATCCTGAGACATAGTTTACGTTTTATACCGGACACATCCTTTACAGTTTTTGGCATAGGAGGAGACGGCTATGCCCTGGAAGGAGTGCCGAAAAATGGAAGAAAAACTTCGTTTCGTAGCCCGCCACCTTGAGGGCGAGTCGATTTCATCACTTTGTCGTGAGTTCGGGATTTCCCGAGTCACTGGCCACAAATTGGTGGAGCGTTATCGACAAAGCGGTATGGAGGCGTTGAGTGACCGCAGCAAACGACCCTATCGAATGGCCAATCAGTTGCCATTTCAGATCGAGTCGCTCATTGTGAACATTAAAAAGGAGTTCCCCACTTGGGGCGCCCCGAAGATCCGTGAACGCATGCTCACACGCTATCCAGAGCTCAAAACGCCTGCCAAGAGCACCGTTCATGCCGTGCTCGAACGTCATGGCTTGGTCAGACACAAACGCGCTGGCGCACGTCCAAAGTCCCAAGGCACCGTCTTGTTGGGAGCTAAAGCCCCCAATGAGTTGTGGTGCACTGATTTCAAGGGTGAGTTCATGCTGGCGGATCGACGCTACTGCTATCCCTTGACCGTCACTGACTTCCACAGCCGCTTCCTGTTGTGCTGTGAGGGGCTGGAGAGCACCCAAGAGGCCATGGCCATGACGGTCTTTGAGCGCTTGTTCCGTGAGTACGGACTTCCTCAGCGCATCCGATCGGACAATGGGATCCCCTTTGCCAGTGCGCATGCCCTGCATGGTCTAAGTCGCCTGGCGGTCTGGTGGTTGCGGTTGGGCATTGAGATCGAGCGGATCAAACCGGGCAACCCACAGCAAAACGGGCGGCACGAACGCATGCATCGCACCCTTAAACAAGCCACCACCCGTCCACCCGCGATCAACATGCTTCAGCAACAAGACAAGTTCGAGGATTTCATCCGGGAGTACAACTACGAACGCCCGCACGAGGCCCTAGGGATGAAGACACCCAGCGCCTTGTACGAACCCTCAATGCGCCCTTATGAAGGCTTGCCGCCTGTTGAATACCCTTCCATGACCGAGTCATCACCGTCACCGAATGTGGTCGCTTGTGCTTGGAGCGCAGGAAAATCAGCCTGAGCACGGTGCTGGCAGGTCAAAATGTGGGAATCAAGCAGGTGGAGGACCAGATCTGGCAAGTCAGCTTTATGGACTACGATCTGGGCTTCTTCGATATGGACAGTTGCCGGGTCGAACCCGGGCCCAATCCATTTGGGCCTCGGGTGTTAACGATGTGATCGGTACAAACTGTAAACCATGTCTTCAGTATGTACCTTTCCATATTGGTAGGGCGTGCTGGGCTCGAACCAGCGACCAAAGGATTATGAGTCCTCTGCTCTAACCAACTGAGCTAACGCCCCTTCCAAGCGTGATTCTAAACCTCCGCGTCCAGAACGCCGTCGGGCGCAAAGCAGGAAGGCTTAGCCGTTGTTGCGGTGGCTCAGCGCGTTGCTCACGAGTTTGGCGGTGATGTCCACGATTTGGATCATGCGGTCGTAGGGCATGCGGGTGGGGCCGATCACGCCCAAGGTGCCCACGATTTGGCCATCGACTTCGTAGGGGGCGCTCACCACCGAGAGTTCTTCGATGGGCACAAATTGGCTCTCGCCGCCGATGTAGATGCGCACGCCCTCGGCTTCGGCGGAGCGGTCGAGCAGGCGCACGAGTTGGGTTTTTTGCTCAAACAAATCAAAGGCGCGGCGCAGGTTGTCCATGTCGCTCGAGAAATCGCTCACCGAGAGCAGGTTGCGCTCACCGCTGATGACCACGTCGCCCTCGCCTGGTTGCAGGGCCTCGCTGCTGAATTGCACGGCCGCTTTCATGAGGCTGCCGATTTCGTCGCGCAGGCGCTCGACCTCGGTGAGCAGGCGTTCGCGCACCACCTCGATGGCCAGGCCGGCAAAGTGCTGGTTCAAGTAGTTCGAGGCTTCGATGAGCTGCGACTGGGTGTAATCGGTGGGGGTAAAGAGCACGCGGTTTTGCACGTCGCCGTCGGGTGTGACGATGATGACGAGCAAGCGCTTTTCCGACAAGCGCAAAAACTCGATGTGCCGAAAGACCGAGCTGCGCTTCGGGGCCATGACCACGCCCACGAAATGGGAGAGGTCGGAGAGCAAGTGGGCGGCGTTGGCAATGACTTTTTGGGGCTGGTCAGGGCTGAGTCCGCTCGAGAGTTCCGGGGCCACGAGTTCGCCGCGCTGGACGGTGAGCATGGTGTCGACAAACAGGCGGTAGCCGCGGGCGGTGGGGATACGACCCGCCGAGGTATGGGGGCTGGCGATCAGGCCCAGCTCCTCCAGATCCGACATGACGTTGCGGATAGTGGCTGGGGAGAGGTCTAGGCCCGAGGCGCGCGAGAGCGTGCGGGAACCGACGGGTTGCCCGTCGGCGATGTAACGCTCCACGAGCGCTTTGAGCAACAACTTGGCACGATCGTCTAGCATGGGTTCATCCAGGAGTCGGATTTTAGTGATGTAATTTAGCCATGAACGCAAAATTCCGTCATGTCGCGCTTTTGGGCCGCTATGAGCTGCCCACAGCGGGGGGGAGTCGGCCGGCCTCGCGCCGTGCCCTGGAACGCATCGCCCATTTTCTGCACACGCAGGGCTGCGAGGTGCATCTGGAGCGCCAGACTTCGGCCAATGCCGGGATGTCGGGCTACTCCAGCCTGAGCGTACCGGAAATCGGTCAGCAGTGCGATTTGGGCCTGGTGGTAGGAGGGGATGGCACCATGCTGGGCTATGCCCGGGAGCTCTCGAAGTACAAGGTGCCGCTCATTGGCATTAACCAGGGCCGCCTGGGGTTTATCACGGACATTCCGCTGGAGGACTTCGAGTCCACGCTCAAACCCATGCTGCAAGGCGAGTATGAGGTGGACCGTCGCCCGCTCATGCAGGCGCGTGTGTGGCGCGACGGCCTGTGCGTGATGGACGCGTTGGCCATGAACGACGTGGTGATCAACCGGGGAAGTACCTCGGGCATGGTTGAGTTGCGGGTGGAGTTTGACGGCAATTTCGTGGCCAACCAACGGGCGGATGGGTTGATCATTTCCTCTCCCACGGGTGCCACGGCCTATTCCCTCTCCGTGGGAGGGCCTTTGATGCACCCGTCCTTGCCGGCCTGGATCGTGGCGCCCATCGCGCCGCACACGCTCTCCAACCGCCCCATCGTGCTGGCCGACACTGGCGAGGTGGCCGTGGATTTGGTGGCGGGGCGGGACGCGAGCGCCAACTTTGACATGCAATCGCTGGCCGCTTTGTTGTTGGGAGATCGCATCACGGTGCGGCGCTCGGATTTACAGGCGGTGTTTCTTCACCCCTTGGGCTGGAGCTATTACGACACGTTGCGCAAAAAACTGCACTGGAACGAGGGGGTGACATGAGTTTGCGCCATCTGGTGCTGCGCGATTTTGTGATCGTGCAGAGCCTGGAATTGGATTTTTCACAGGGTTTTACGGCGCTCACGGGCGAGACCGGGGCAGGCAAGTCGATCTTGATTGACGCGCTGCAACTGGTGCTGGGTGGGCGAGCCGACGCCGGTGTGGTGCGCGAAGCTTGCGCCAAGGCGGAAATCAGTGCGGCCTTTGACTTGAACGCGGAGTTGCGCGCTTGGTTGGACGCAGAGGGCTTTGACCCCGAGGGCGATGAGCTGCTCTTGCGCCGCACGATTGACGCCCAAGGCAAGAGCCGGGGCTGGATTCAAGGCTCGGCCGCCACGGCGGCGCAGCTGCGCAGTCTGGGCGATCTCGTGCTCGATATCCACGGCCAGCACGCCTGGCAAAGCTTGACCCGAACAGAGGCCGTGCGCGATTTGCTCGACGCCTACGCCGGCATTGACCGCACCCCTTTGCAGCAGGCTTGGAGCCACTGGCGCGAGGCGGTGCAAACGCTGGAGCACGCCCGAACCGCGCAAGACAGCTTGCAGCAAGAGCGCGAGCGTTTGCAATGGCAAATCGGGGAAGTGGAGAAGCTCGCCCCGCAAGCCGATGAATGGGAAGGGCTCAACCAACAGCACAAGCGCTTGGCCAATGCCCAGGCTTTGCTGGAGGCGGCGCAGTTGGCCTTGAGCGCGCTCGAGGGCGAGGATGACGGCGTGCTGCGCCAGCTGCACCGCGCCCAAGGCGAATTGCAGGCGCAATCGGCGGTGGAGCCACAGTTCGCGGCTTGGGCCGAAGTGCTCGCCTCAGCCGTGGCACAAAGCGCCGATGTGGCGCACGAGTTGCAAGCTTATTTGTCGCGCACCGAGCTCGACCCCGAAGGTCTGCAAGCGCTCGACGAACGCCTGGCCCTTTGGGTGAGTCTGGCGCGGCGTTACAAGCGTGCCCCAGAAGACTTACCAGCCCTGCTGCAAGACTGGCGCACGCGGCTGGCCCAGCTCGATGCCGCGGTGGACCTCGCCGGCCTCGAAGCGAGCGAGGCGCGCGCGCAAGAGGCCTACCAAGCCGAGGCCAAGCGCGTGAGCCAGGCCCGCAAGAAGAGCGCGCCCAAACTCTCCCAAGCCATCACCACCGCCATGCAAGACCTGGGCATGCAGGGGGGGCGCTTTGAAGTGGCGCTCGAGCCCGTGGCGCCCGCAGCCTATGGGCTGGAGCAGGCGCAGTTTTTGGTGGCGGGCCACGCGGGCAGCACGCCGCGGCCGGTGGCCAAGGTGGCCTCGGGTGGCGAGCTCTCGCGCATCGCGCTGGCCATTGCCGTGACCACGAG